>NZ_JBICJR010000057.1:0-63176 GCF_043103245.1 Pseudomonas sp. YQ_6 | reverse complement strand
CTTCTTGGGGGCAGTCCAACTTGTGGGAGCGGGCATGCCCGCGAAGAGGCCAGCACAGTCGACAGCAGTTCAACTGTGTTGCGCCATCGAAAAATACTGCGCAAACATCAATAAGCGCCCAGCAGATCCAAGCCATAAAATCTCGCCTAATCACTTTTTTTAAGCATTCCTCTCAATTTTTCCCGAACGCTTGCCATCCCCCACCCCACTGGTTAAGTTTGAAGGCATGAAAACCTTCAGCACCCTCATCCTGCTCCGACAACATCGCAGCCTCTGCCTGGTCAGCGCCCGACTACCAGACTGAATCGCGTCGCCTCGCCTCTTTATATCGTTATCGCTCGGCAGGCCCGATCTCGGCCGCACACAAAAGGATTGCTTCCATGACCATGCTCAAAGACCCTTCGAAGAAATACCGCGCTTTCCCGACCATCGACCTGCCTGACCGTACCTGGCCGTCGAAGACCATCACCCAGGCACCTATCTGGTGCAGTTCCGACCTGCGTGACGGCAACCAGTCGCTGATAGAGCCGATGGACTCGGAGAAGAAACTGCGCTTCTGGAAGACCTTGGTGCAGGTTGGCGTGAAGGAGATCGAAGCCTCGTTCCCGTCTGCCTCACAAACCGATTTCGACTTCGTGCGCACCCTGATCGAGGACGGCCACATCCCGGATGACACCACCATCCAGGTGCTCACCCAGGCACGGGAAGACCTGATTGCCCGTACTTTCGAATCGCTGCGCGGTGCAAAGAAGGCCATCGTCCACCTGTACAACGCCACCAGCCCGTCGTTCCGCCGCATCGTCTTCAATCAGGACAAGCAAGGCGTGAAGGAAATCGCGGTGAACGCGGCCAAGCTGTTCGTCAAGTACGCCGCCCAGCAGCCAGAAACCCAGTGGACCTTCCAGTACTCGCCAGAAACCTTCAGCGCCACTGAAATGGAGTTCGCCAAGGAGGTCTGCGACGCGGTCATCGAGGTGTGGAACCCTACCCCTGAACACAAGATCATCCTCAACCTGCCGGCCACCGTGGAAGTGTCCACGCCAAATATCTACGCCGACCAGATCGAGTGGTTCTGCCGCAATGTCAGCCGCCGCGACAGCGTGATCATCAGCCTGCACTGCCACAACGACCGTGGCACCGGCATCGCTGCCACCGAACTGGGCCTCATGGCCGGCGCCGACCGTGCCGAAGGCTGCCTGTTCGGCAACGGCGAGCGTACCGGTAACGTCGACCTGGTGACCTTGGCACTGAACCTCTACACCCAAGGCATCGACCCGTTGCTGGACTTCTCCGACATCGACGGCGTGCGCAAGGTGGTCGAAGAATGCAACCAGTTGCCGGTACATCCACGTCACCCGTATGTGGGCGACCTGGTCCATACCGCGTTCTCCGGCTCGCACCAGGACGCCATCCGCAAGGGCTTCGCCAAGCAGCAGGAAGGCGAATTGTGGGAAGTGCCATACCTGCCGATCGACCCGGCCGACATCGGCCGTAGCTACGAGGCGGTGATCCGCGTCAACAGCCAGTCGGGCAAAGGCGGCATTACCTACCTGCTCGAGCAGGAATACGGCATCAGCCTGCCGCGCCGCATGCAGATCGAATTCAGCCAGGTGGTGCAGGGTGAAACCGACCGTCTGGGCCTGGAAATGACCGCCCAGCAAATCTACAGCCTGTTGCACAAGGAATACCTCCAGGCCAACGCGCCATACGCACTGGTCAGCCATCGCCTGCAGGAAGAAAACGGCCACAGCGCCGTGGAAGTGGAAGTTGCCGGTGAAGGCGAAACCACCCTGCACTGGCGCGGCAAGGGCAACGGCGCCCTGGAAGCGCTGGTGGCCGGTTTGCCGATTTCGGTGGAAATCATGGACTACAACGAGCACGCCATTGGCGCTGGCACCAATGCCAAGGCCGCGGCCTATATTGAACTGCGCGTAGCCGGTGGCCGCCCGGTACATGGCGTGGGTATCGATGAGAACATCACCACGGCCAGCTTCAAGGCCCTGTTCAGTGCGCTGAACCGCTCGCTGAGCCAGCAGGAAGCCAAGGCGGCCTGAAGCCTGGAATGAGGGATGAGAAAGCCCGCATCGTTTGATGCGGGCTTTTTTGTGGGCCTGGACTGGCCTTTTCGCGGGTAAGCCCGCTCCTACAACGGCCTTCGCCCAATCACCAATGTGTGTGTCCACCACCGATCAGGTGTAGGAGCGGGTTTACCCGCGAATACGGAGGCCACGGCAACGGTGAACGGCCAGGGATATTGGCCAGCAGGCCCGGCCCTTTCGCGGGTAAACCCGCTCCTACGACGGCCTGTGTCCAACCTCCGGTGTATGTCCACCGCAGATCGGTGCGTAGGAGCGGGTTTACCCGCGAAAAGGCCAGCACAACCACTGCAAATACCCCAGGCAAAAAAAAGGGGCGCCGACCAAGCGCCCCACAAGCCGTAAAGCACACAACTGTTTCAGATGGCGTCCAGCAGCGCCATCGCCTCGGCACTGCACGCTTCGATACGCGCCCAGTCACCGTTCTTGATCCAGCTGCTATCGAGCATCCAGGTTCCCCCCACGCACATCACGTTTGGCAGAGCCATGTAGTTGCGCACGTTGGCCGGGTTCACACCGCCGGTGGGACAAAAACGAATATCGCCGAACGGGCCACCAAAGGCCTTGATCGCCGCTACGCCGCCGCTGATTTCCGCCGGGAACAACTTGAACCGGCGGTAGCCCAGGGCATAGCCCATCATGATTTCGGACGGCGTGCTGATACCCGGCAACAGCGGAATTTCACTGTCCACGCCAGCCTCGAGAATGTCCTGGGTAATGCCAGGGGTAACGACGAACTGCGCGCCCGCAGCTTCAACCGCCGCGAACATGCTGCGGTCGAGCACGGTACCGGCACCGACACACAGCTCCGGGCGCTGCTCACGCAGCACTTGAATGGCCTTGAGGCCATGCTGTGAGCGCAGGGTCACTTCCAGGGTACGGATACCGCCAGCGGCCAGGGCGTCAGCCAGCGGCAGAATGTCTTCCTCACGAGCAATGGTGATTACCGGCAGGATGCGCGCCTTTTTGCAAATGGCGTCGATCCGCGCGGCTTTATCAGCCATCGAGAGCTTGGGCTGTGGGCGTTCAAGGGTGGTCATGACTGTGGATCCTTGGCTCATGGGCACCAGTAGATGTCCAGGGGGTCGTGAAGAAAAGCGCGAATCGGCATTTCAGTAAGGTCGTTGCCCGCCAGCGCGGCGCGCAGGGTAGCGAGTTTGCCCTGGCCTTGCACAGACAGCGCGATGAAGGCCGCGCTGGCCAGCAGCGAACGGGTCATCGACAGGCGCTGGTGCGGCACGCTCGGTGCCAGTAGTGGCAGACAGCGGCGTGGGCCGGCCGGGTCCAGGCCTGCTTCCAGGTTGGGACTGGCGGGGAACAGCGAGGCGGTATGGCCATCATCGCCCATGCCCAGCACCAGCACGTCGATCAGCGGTAGCTCGGCCAAGGCCTGGTCAGCTTTGAGCGCAGCTGCATCAAGGTTCTCCGCCTGCTGGTACAGGCCAACGAAACGGGCCTTGGCCGCTTCGCCCTTCAACAGGTGGCGGGCCAGCAGGCCGGCATTGCTGTCGGCGTGCTCCACCGGCACCCAGCGCTCATCAGCCAGGCTGACGATGACCTTGGCCCAGTCCAGCTGCTCGCTGGCCAGCTTCTCCAGGAACGGCACCGGGCTGCGGCCGCCAGACAACACCACACAGGCCTGCCCCTTGGCAGCAATCGCGGCGCGCAGGCGCTCAGCCACATCATGAGCCAAGGACACGGACAGTGCCTTGGCATCCGCCAGTTCATGAGCCTTCACGGCCGCTGGCAGTTTCAATTCAGATATCCCCATACCACGCCCTCCCATCGCGTGTGATCAGTGCAATCGAGCTCATCGGCCCCCAGGAGCCCGCCGCGTATGGCTTGGGCGCATCGCCCGCGTTACGCCAGCCGGCGATCAACTGGTCGCACCACTTCCAGGCGTACTCGATTTCGTCCTTGCGCACGAACAGGTTCTGGTTGCCGCGCATCACTTCGAGCAACAGCCGCTCGTAGGCATCCGGAATTCGTGCACTGCGCCAGGCATCGGAAAAATTCAGCTGCAATGGGCCACTGCGCAGTTGCATGCCCTTGTCCAGGCCCTGCTCCTTGGTCATCACCCGTAAAGAAATGCCTTCGTCCGGTTGCAGGCGGATGATCAGCTTGTTACCGATCTGCAAACGCTGTTCCGGGGCGAAGATGTAGTGCGGCGTTTCCTTGAAGTGAATGACGATCTGCGACAGTTTTTGCGGCATGCGCTTGCCGGTTCGCAGGTAGAACGGCACGCCCGACCAGCGCCAGTTACGGATGTCGGCGCGCAGGGCGACGAAGGTTTCGGTGTCACTCTGGGCGTTGGCGTTGTCTTCTTCCAGGTAACCCGGCACCGGTTTGCCTTCGCTGTAGCCGGCAATGTACTGGCCGCGCACCACACTGGTGCTCAAACCGTCACCAGTGATCGGTGCCAGGGCCTTGAGCACTTTCACCTTCTCGTCGCGGATGGCATCGGCGGACAGTTCGCTGGGCGGGTCCATGGCGATCAGGCACAGCAACTGCAGCAGGTGATTCTGGATCATGTCGCGCAGTTGGCCGGCCTTGTCGAAATAACCCCAACGGCCCTCGATACCGACCTTTTCCGCGACGGTAATCTCCACATGGGAGATGGAGTTCTGGTTCCACTGGGTTTCGAACAGGCTATTGGCAAAGCGCAGGGCAATCAGGTTCTGCACCGTCTCTTTGCCCAGGTAGTGGTCAATGCGGTAGACCCGGCTTTCAGGGAAGAACCGCGCCACGGCATCGTTGACCCGGCGCGAGGATTCCAGGTCGTGGCCAATAGGTTTCTCGAGCACTACCCGGGTGCGCGCAGCCAGCCCGACCTTGTCGAGGTTTTCGCAGATGGCCCCATACACCGCCGCCGCCGTGGCGAAGTAGGCGATCAGCGGCAGCTCGCCCGGCAGTTGCTCGGCCAGGGCCTGATAGCCCTCGGGCTGAAGGAAGTCCAGGTGCTGGTAATTCAGGCGGGCAAGGAAGCGCCCCAGCGCAGCAGGCTCGATATCTGCCTCGGGCACGTGCCGGCGCAGGTGGGCTTCGATGCTGTCCAGGTGCTCCTGCACACTGCCGACCTCACGGGCGAGGGCCAGCAGGCGGGTGTCCGGGTGCAACAGGTTGGCCCGGTCGAGCTGGTAGAGCGCAGGAAACAGCTTGCGCAATGCCAGGTCGCCGAGGGCGCCAAACAGGGCAAAGGTGCAAGGTTCGACACTGATTGCGGCCATGATGTTGGTTCTTTCCTAAAGTTGGTCTAGGAATACCGCTTTCACACACGGTTTTCAAGGGATAATGTAGTAAAAACCACAACATTACACACAAGTGTTACAGACAAGTGGTACGCCAACCGCACCGACAGTACGATAGACGACCGTGCAAAAAGCCTGCTGCTCACACAGCCGGCTGTCTTCCCGACCCAAGGACACACCCATGGACCGCGTGCGAAACCTCCTGGAACAGATCCAGGGCCGCCTCGACGAGCTGAACAAGGCCGAACGCAAAGTCGCCGAAGTCATCCTGCTCAACCCGCAACAAGCCACCCGTTTCAGCATCGCTGCGCTGGCCCAGGCGGCCAAGGTCAGCGAACCGACCGTCAACCGCTTCTGCCGCTCGTTCGGCGTCAGCGGCTACCCCGAGCTCAAGCTGCAACTGGCGCAGAGCCTGGCCAGTGGTGCCGCCTATGTCAGCCGCGCGGTAGAGGCCGACGATGACCCGGCCGCCTACACCCAGAAGATCTTCGCCAGCGCCATCGCCTCGCTTGACAGCGCCTGCCAGCAACTGGACCCGCAGCAGGTCAGCCGCGCCGTGGACATGATGATCCAGGCCCGGCAGATCCACTTCTTCGGCCTCGGCGCCTCAGCCCCGGTGGCCCTGGATGCGCAGCACAAGTTCTTCCGCTTCAACCTGGCCGTGTCGGCCCACGCCGATGTGCTGATGCAGCGCATGCTGGCCTCAGTCGCCCACACCGGTGATCTGTTTGTGATCATTTCCTACACCGGGCGCACCCGCGAACTGGTCGACGTGGCGCGCCTGGCACGTGAAAACGGCGCTTCGGTGCTGGGCCTCACCGCCGCAGGCTCGCCACTGGCCAATGCCTGCAGCCTGAGCCTGCACATTCCGCTGCCGGAAGATACCGACATCTACATGCCAATGACCTCGCGGATCATCCAGCTGACCGTGCTCGATGTACTGGCCACCGGCATGACCTTGCGCCGCGGCGTGGACTTCCAGCCTCACCTGCGCAAGATCAAGGAAAGCCTCAACGCCAGCCGTTACCCGATCGAGGACGACGAACTCAACTGAGCCGGTGCGCCTGCAAACGCAGGTGCGCACGCTGCCCAGGTGCCAGGCTCAGGCCTTCGCCGCTGCCGCTGGTCGCCTCGACGCAGACAAAACGCTGCGACTCGCGGCCAGTCACCCCCATCAGCGGGCGATTGCCAGGGTGCCAGACCACGGTGTCGTCGCTGTCACCGGTGTCGATGCACAGCTCGCGCTGCCAGGCCGGGTCCTGCAATTGCACCCGTGGCGTACCGGGGTAGACCTTCTGGCAGCCGCCCTTGAGCTTCAGCGCGCCATCTTCACGGCAAGCCTGGCGGTTGAGGCGGTCGTAGCCCTCGATGTCTTCCAGACCAGACAGCGCTATCTCGGACACGTCACTGATGCGCCAGTACGCCAGCAGCGCATGGCTCAACTGGCAGGGTTCGCTGTCCTGATGTTCGGTGCTCAGGCTCAGCTCCATGCGGCTACCCAGCCGGGCATGCAGGTCGACCTGCCAGTCGCACAGGTCCAGCCGCCATTTCAGGGTCACGCCCTCCTCGTCCTCACGGCTGTCCACCAGCTTCCAGTCCAGCAGCCGCGCCCAACCGTGGGCCGGCCACAGGTCTTCGCTGGGATGACGGCCATACCAGGGCCAGCACACCGGCACACCACCGCGGATCGCCCCCACCTGCGGCCACTGTTCGGCGCACCACAGCCACGGCCGTTCACCCGCTGGTTGAAAGTGCAACAACTGCGCGCCCTGGCGGCTGAACACCGCCTGGCAACGGGGGTGATCGATGATCAGGACATCGCGCTGCTGATAACGCTCCCACTCGAATGTCGGCCGGGGCCGCTGCGAGGAAAAGAAGCGATGGAGCGGATGTTCGGGCATGGTTCAGAGCTCTTGTTGTTTGAGATAGCGCTGTCTCGGCCTATCCCCAACACCCACTGCAGACCAGTGGGTGCCGGGGACCGAAAATGGATTGGCGTAAATTTACAACAAGTTGCCTCAGAATGACGACTGAATCTTCAAGCCAGCGACCAGCGCGTTATCCACCTCGTCCACCCCGCCAGGGCTCTTGATGTACTGCAGGTTGGGCCTCACGGTCAGCCAGTTGGTAACGTGGAAGCCGTAGTAGAGCTCTGCGTTGTATTCGGTGCGCTGCAGCGGCACGAAACCTGGGTTGTCGTAATCGTTGATGCCGCTCTGTGCGTTAAGCAGTTCGGCACGCTTCTTCACGTCGTCATTCACATGAATACGCGCCACGCCGAAGCCGATGTCATCCTTGGGCCGGGCGTCGAAAGCGCCTTTGTAGACCAACCCCACCTGCTGGTAGTTGTCGACCACGTTGGTGGCCTTGTCGTGCACGGTGAAGTTGGCGAACAGGCTGAGGCCCCGGTTGACGTCGCCACCGTGGGCAGTGACCTGCTGCTGCGCCACCACCCACCATCCGTGCTTGCTGGAGTGCGACTTGAAGGCTTCACCTGTCAGCGCCTGCGGGTTGCCGTTGACGTCGTCGTACACATCGTCAGCCTTGGCCGTGCTGTAGTAGTAACCCAGGCGGTACTCGCCCGGCAGGCCATTGACCTTGGGCGACCACACCGCTTCCACCGGCAAGATCGCACCCTTGGTACCACTGCCGCTGAGCTTGAAGCCGTTGCCGGTTTCCAGGTTGGAAGGGTTCTGCTCGAAGGCCCCGACCTGCACGAAGAACGCCGGGGTGATGTTGTACTTCACCCGCAGCGCCCACTGGCTGACCGGCCAGTTGTACCAGATGCCGCCCACCCAGTTGCCCACCTGCGAGCCGCAGAAGGCCAGGTTCTGGAAGTCGCAAGGGAAGCTGTTGAAGTCCTCGCCCTCGCCAAAACGGCCAAATTTCACGTCCAGCGCGCCGTCGAAGTACTTCTGCTTGATCCACATCTGGGTCAGGCGCCAGGTCTGGCCACGGCCCCACACCTCCTGCACCGAGCTGAACTGCCCCGCGCGCGGGTCGCTGATGCGGTCGTTGGACAGGTTGCGGCCGCTTCGCTCGGTGATCGCCAATTTGAACTCGGCATCATGCCAGCCCAGTATCTTCTGCAAGTCCAGATGCGCGCCGAGGGCGAACTGGTCGCTGTAGCGTGCAGTCTTGTCGTCGTTGTAGCCGCCGTGCAGGTTGCCAGCCACCTCACCCACATAATCGAGCGTGAAGTCATAGCCCTTGTCCAGCAGCTCGGTCCGGGTGCCGCCCCAGTCGCCGGTCATCCATTTGGATTCACTGGAAAAAGCCTCGGCAGCCTGTGTACCGCTGCTGCCTACAAGTGCAAGCAAGGCCAGCGATCCCAGTGTCTTGATGCGTTTGCGCTGTTCCATCCCTTTGCGTCCTCTTTTTCTTATTGATGGTGTAGACGAGTCAACGGCCTTTGAAGTGAGCCACGTTGTCCTTTGTAGTTGCGCCAGTGCTGGCCAGGTGCAGGCGCTCGCCATTGGCAGCGTCGAACAGCAGCACCCGGGCCGGGTCGAATTGCAGGTTGAGGGTGTCACCCACCCGGCACGCCACATCTGGCGCCAGGCGGCAGCACACTTTGGTCTGGTTGAGCGTGACGAACACCAGCAGGTCCGGCCCGGTGGGCTCTGTCACCTGCACCTCGGCGCGGATAGCCGGCAAACCATTGCCGTCAGCAGCGCCCAGGGCGATCTGCTCAGGGCGGATGCCGAGGATGATCTCGCGCCCCTCAAGCGCGTCAGCAGCTTCCCCCAAGGGCAGTTCGCAGCGCGCCTGGCCGCTGTCGAGCAGCGCCAGCAAGCGGCCATCCTGCCTGGCCAGACGCACCGGAATGAAGTTCATTGGCGGCGAACCGATAAAGCTGGCCACGAACTGGTTGGCCGGGTCGTTGTAGATCTGCTGCGGGGTGCCGAACTGCTGGATGATGCCGTCCTTCATCACCGCCACCTTGTCGCCCAGGGTCATGGCCTCGATCTGGTCATGGGTGACGTACACCGTGGTGGTCTTCAGGCGCTGGTGCATCAACTTCATTTCAGTGCGCATTTCGACCCGCAGCTTGGCGTCGAGGTTGGACAGGGGTTCATCGAACAGGTAGATCTTGGGTCGCCGCGCCAGCGCCCGGCCCATGGCCACACGCTGCTGCTGGCCGCCGGACAGCTGCGCCGGCTTGCGCGCCAGCAAGTGTTCGATCTGCAGCAACTTGGCTACCCGCGCCACTTCCTCGTCGATGGCGGCCTGGGGCAGCTTGCGGATCTTCAGGCCGAACTCGATGTTCTCGCGCACGCTCATGGTGGGGTACAGCGCATAGGACTGGAACACCATGGCGATATCGCGGTCCTTGGGGCTCATGCCACTGACGTCCTGCTCGTCGATGAGGATGGCGCCGCCGGTGATCTGCTCCAGGCCGGCGATACAGTTCATCAAGGTCGACTTGCCGCAGCCCGACGGGCCCACCAAGATCAGGAACTCGCCGTCCTTGATCGACAGCTGGATGTCCTTGAGGGTGTCCGGCAGGCCGCTGCCGTAGGTCTTGTTCACATTGCGAAGTTCGAGCGTTGCCATGGCTTACCCCTTGACCGCGCCGGCCGTCAGCCCGCGCACGAAATATTTGCCTGCCACCACGTAGACCAGCAGGGTTGGCAGGCCAGCGATCATTGCTGCCGCCATGTCGACGTTGTATTCCTTGGCCCCGGTGCTGGTATTGACCAGATTGTTCAGGGCTACGGTAATCGGTTGCGAGTCGCCGCTGGAGAACACCACGCCGAACAGGAAATCGTTCCAGATCTGGGTGAACTGCCAGATCAGGCAGACCATGATGATCGGCGTGGACATCGGCAGGATGATGCGGCGGAAGATGGTGAAGAACCCGGCACCGTCCAACCGCGCGGCCTTGACCAATGCGTCGGGGATGCTCACGTAGAAGTTGCGGAAGAACAGCGTGGTGAAGGCCAGGCCGTAGACCACATGCACCAGCACCAGGCCGCTAGTGGTACTGGCCAGGCCAAGCTTGCCGAGGGTGAACGAGGCCGGCAGCAGCACGGTCTGGAACGGCAGGAAACAGCCGAACAGCAGCAGGCCGAAGAACAGTTGCGAACCTCGGAAGCGCCACATCGACAGCACATAGCCGTTCAGTGCACCAATAGCGGTGGAGATCAGTACCGCGGGCACGGTGATCATGATCGAGTTCCAGAAGTAACCGCTGACCGCTCCCCAGGCCTTGACCCAGCCTATGCCGGTAATCACTGCAGGCCAGCTCAGCAGGTTGCCGGTGGTGATGTCTTCGGGGGTCTTGAAGCTGGTCAGCAGCATCACCACCAGCGGTACCAGATACAGCAGCACGGCAATCAGCAATACGCCATGGATGACCATACGGCTGAGGCTGAGCACCGGCTTGTCGACAGGACTATGCATGGCGTTTGCTCCGCAGCTCCGAGTACAGGTAAGGCACGAGGATCGCCAGGATTGCCCCGAGCATCAGGATGGCGCTGGCCGAGCCCATGCCCATCTGGCCGCGGCTGAAGGTGAACGAGTACATGAACATTGCCGGCAAGTCGGAGGAGTAACCCGGGCCGCCGGCCGTCATTGCCGCCACCAGGTCGAAGCTCTTGATGGCGATGTGCGAAAGGATCATCAGCGCGCTGAAGAACACTGGGCGCAGGCTGGGCAGCACTACAGTCCAGTAGATGCGCGGCAAGCTGGCACCGTCGATCTGTGCGGCGCGGATGATCGACTGGTCAACGCCGCGCAGGCCGGCGAGGAACATCGCCATGATAAAGCCCGAGGCCTGCCACACGGCGGCGATCACCAGGCAGTACACGACCCGGTCAGGGTCGATCAGCCAGTCCAGGCGAAAACCCTCCCAGCCCCAGTCGCGCAGCAGCTTGTCCAGGCCCATGCCGGGGTTGAGCAGCCACTTCCAGGCCGTGCCGGTGACGATCATCGACAGTGCCATGGGGTACAGGTAAATGGTGCGAATGAAGCCCTCGCGACGGATACGCTGGTCCAGCAGCACCGCCAGCAACACACCGATGGCCAGGCTGATGGCGATGAACAGGCCGCCGAACAGAAGCAGGTTCTTGCTCGCCACCCACCAGCGGTCGTTGTCGAACAGACGGGCGTATTGCGCAAGGCCCGCCCACTTGTAGGTGGGCAGAAAGGTCGAGGTGGTGAAGGACAGCACGAAGGTCCAGAGGATGTAGCCGTAGAAGCCCACCAGGACGATGAACATGCTGGGCGCCAGCACCAGCTTGGGCAGCCAGCGCTGAAGCGCGTCCAGGGGTGAGGCCCGCAATTGGGCGGTGGTCGTAGTCATGTATTGGATCCCGAGGTAGTGGCGGTGCTACGCACCGCTTCGCGGGCAAGCTCGCTCCCACAGGTCCGGCGTCATGACCAGGAACAGTGGGGAGCAGGGCCCATCTGGGAGCGGGCGTGCCCGCGAACAGCCGTTACTGGGCAGCCTTGATAGCCGCCGCCAGCTTCTTCGCCGCATCGGCCGGGTCGGCCTTGGGGTCGTTGATGTAGTTGGTCACCACATCGAAGAACGCGCCCTGCACGGCCAGCGTGGTGGCCATGTTGTGCGCCATGCTCGGTTGCAGGCCGCCCGTTTTGGCGTCGGCCAGGAAGTCCTTGGCGGAGGTTTGAGCACAGGCATCGAAACCATACTTGCCCATGTCGGCAAGCATGTCGTTGCGTACCGGGATCGAACCCTTGTTGATGCTGAAGACCTTCTGGAAGTCCTCACCCAACACCTTGCGGGCGATGTCCTGCTGACCAGCAGAGGTGCCAGCGTTGTTCTGCTTGAACACCACCAACGAGTCGATGTTGTACAGGAAGGACTTGTCAGTACCGGGGAACGGCACGCACTGGTAATCCTTGCCAGCAGTTTTCTTCGCCAGGGTCCATTCGCTCTTGGCCCAGTCGCCCATGATCTGCATGCCGGCCTTGCCGTTGATGACCTTGGCGGCTTCCAGGTTCCAGTCCTGGCCCTTGCCGTCCGGGTCCATGTAGGTGGCGACCTTCTTCAGCTCGGTCAGCGCCTTGACCATCTGCGGCCCGGTCAGCGTTGCACTGTCGAGGTCGACCAAGGCCTTCTTGTAGCCATCGACGCCCATCACCGACAGCACCACGCTTTCGAATACGGTGCTGTCCTGCCAGGGTTGGCCACCATGGGCGAGCGGGATGAAACCGGCAGCCTTGAGCTTGTCGGCGGCGGCGTAGAATTCGTCGAGGGTGGTGGGCGCCTTGTCGATGCCGGCTTTTTTGAACACCTCGGGGTTGATCCACAGCCAGTTGATGCGGTGGATATTCACCGGTACGGCGACATAATCACCGTCGTATTTCACGGTGTCGGCGACTTTCTTGTCCAGCAGGGAGTCCCACTTTTCTTCCTTGGCCACATCCTTGAGCACATCGGCGTCGAGCAGGCCGGTGGCCGCCCAGTCCTGGATGTCCGGGCCTTTGATTTGTGCGACGCCCGGCGGGTTGCCGGCCACTGCGCGGCTTTTGAGCACGGTCATGGCCGTTGCACCACCGCCGCCGGCGACGGCGCCGTCCTTCCAGATGAAGCCGTCTTTTTCGACCTGGGCCTTGAGCACATCGACCGCCGCTTTTTCACCACCGGAGGTCCACCAGTGCACCACTTCGACGCTGCCTTTGGCGTCAGCAGCCTGGGCACCCAAGGGGATTAACGAGGCAAAGGAAATTGCGGCAGCGAGACGGAGCGTGGAATTCATCGGAGCACCTTTCTTGTTGTTATGCCGTGCAAGTCGATCGCTTGCGTAGCATGAAGTCTAAACAGCGTGCCCGCCTCGTCAGGTAACGAAGCGATGCGTGAATGTCATCGTTTGGTTACATTGCCGGCCAGGTTGCTGGCCAGGCTGGGTGCCAGGGGCAAACCTGGCAGTAGCAGCGCCTGGTAGGCGTGATAGAGGTCGGGCTTGCCCGGCCAGAGGGACCCGGCCGGCTGGTTGTGCGCATCGAGTTCGTGGTGCCAGCTGCCGCCAATGGGGTCGATGAAATGGTTGGCGATAAAGCCCCAGCAGCAGCGGTACCACTGTTCGTAATGCGCCTCGCCGGTGCGTTGCAACAGGGCTGCCGCAGCCGCGCAAGCCTCAGCGTGCACCCAGTGCAATCGCGCATGCACCACCGGGCGATCAGCCCAGTCCAGCGTATAGACGAAACCCGGTTCGCCATCGACGTTCCAGGCCTGTTGACAGGCTGTGTCGAACAATGCGCGGGCACTGTCCGGCAGCCATTGCGGGGCGTACAGGCCGGCCCGTTCAAGGCTTGCTTCCAGGTGCAACAGCAACCGCGCCCACTCCAGGGCGTGCCCGGGTGTAGTGCCATAAGGCCGGAAGGGGTCG
Source organism: Pseudomonas sp. YQ_6 (assembly GCF_043103245.1). Lineage (NCBI taxonomy): Bacteria > Pseudomonadati > Pseudomonadota > Gammaproteobacteria > Pseudomonadales > Pseudomonadaceae > Pseudomonas > Pseudomonas sp. YQ_6. The sequence goes on along the minus strand of NZ_JBICJR010000057.1, from coordinate 49,475 downwards.
GCGGGGTGTTCGAGGTTGTAATCCGGCAGCGGCTGCCAATTGGCGTCGAAATGTTCGATGACCCGATAACCGTTGGCGGCGGCATGGGTATGGATAATGCGCTCAGCAATGCGCAAGGCGCGTTGCAGCCAAAGGCTGTTGCCTGTGACATCGGCCAGGGCCAGGAATGCCTCGGTCGCGTGCATGTTGCTGTTGGCGCCACGGTACGGCTCAGGCAGTTGCCATGCACGAGAGAAGGTCTCTCGAAGGGCACCCTTGGCTTCGCTCCAGAAGTGCGTTTCGATCACCTCGGTTGCATCGGCCAGCAACAACTGGGCATCGGCTGAGCCGGCCACCACTGCAGAGCTGCCGGCAAGGGCGACGAAGGCATGCAGGTAGGCGGCCTTGCCGCTGTCTTCCTGGCCGCCGGGGTGGGCTAACCAGCCACCGTAGCTGGCGTCCTGCATAACCCCGCGCAGGGCAGCCACACCGTGTTCGGCATAGGCCAGGCTGCCGGGAATGCCCTGCAGATGGGCCAGGGCGAAGCAGTGGGTCATTCGCGCGGTATTCAAGGTTTCGGCGCAGGCGCCGGGAGTGAGCTGGCCTTTGGCATCCAGGTTGCCAAAGCCGTCGGGCAGTTTCGCGGCTTTGGCGAATGCCAGCAGGCGCTGCGCTTCGGCCAGGCGCCAGGCGGTGTGGGCCGGGGCATTGAGCCAGCTGTTAACGGACAGGTTGAGGGGGGTCATGGGCCAGCTTGATCCTTGCCAGTCGTTTGCAAATTCTAGCCAGCGGGGTCAGGGCGGATGTCACGAAGGACGACGGGATTGTCACCGGGCAGTGACATTTTGGGTGCCTGTGCGGGCCCCCCAAAAATTCAATCCATACCCCGCGGCAAATACAGGGTCACCCGCAGCCCTCCCTCCCGCAGGTTCAGCAAGCTCACCTCGCCCCCATGGCTATGGGCGATGTTGCGCGCAATGCCCAACCCCAGCCCATACCCCTGCTGCTGCCCGGCCAGACGGAAATGCGGCTCGAACACCTGTTCCAGCTGCTGTTGCGGCACCCCGGGCCCCTGGTCATCCACCTGCAGCACAAAGCCCTCTGCCCCGTCGATGATGCGCAGCCGCGCCCGTTCGCCGTACTTGATGGCGTTGTCGATCAGGTTGCCGATGCATCGACGCAACGCCAGCGGCTTGCCCGGGTATGGCGCCAGCGCCTGGCCCTCGACGGTGATGCGACCATCGCCCAGGTAAGGCTCGGCCAGAATCTCCAGCACCTGGTTAAGGTCGACCGGCTCGATGTTTTCGTGGATGTCGGTGTCCTTTACGCACTGCAACGCGCCTTTGACCAGCAACTCCAGTTCGTCCAGGTCCTGGCTGAACTTGGCCTGCAGGCGCTCATCCTCCAGCAGTTCGACACGCAGGCGCAGGCGGGTGATCGGCGTGCGCAGGTCGTGGGAAATGGCGCTGAACAGCTGGCTGCGTTCGGTCAGGTAACGGCTGATACGCTCGCGCATGCTGTTGAATGCCCGGCTCACCTCGACCACTTCACTGCCGCCCGCTTCAGGCACTGGCGCCACATCGGCACCCAGCGACATCTCTCGGGCGGCCCGCGCCAGGCGCTTCAGTGGCCAGCTTTGCCAATGCACCAGCAAGCCGATGAACAGCAACAGCAAGGCCGTGGTCAGCACGATGAAGCCGATCTGCTGGCGCGGCAGGCGTTCGGCTTCCAGCCCCGTGTACGGTTCGGGCAACAGCGAGGCGATGTACAACCACTCGCCCTCGCCCAAGCGGATCTGCGTGACCAGTACCGGGGGTTTCAGCGGTTCCAGGGTCAGCGAATAATGGGCCCACGAGCGCGGTAGTTCGTCGAGTTTGAGGCCGCTGTTGAAGATGCGCAGATCGTCAGGCCCGACAAACTCCACGGAAATTTCCATCTGTGAACCCAGGCGCTCGTGCAGCACCTGCTGGAACACATCGATCACCGCCTGCTTGCGAGGGGTGACGGGCAGTGCCTGCATGTCTAGCGGCGTGGCGTTGAGCGAAACAAAGAAACGCGTGCCGCCCATGCTGCGCAATTGGTCGAGCACCAGCGGCCGATAGGCCACCGGCAGCGAGCGGAAGTAACTGACGCTGGCACTCATGGAATGGGCCAGGCTGCTGGCGCTGGCACGCAGCCCCTGAAGCTGGCTGGCGCGCAGCTGGGAAACCCAGATAATGCTGGACAAGCCCTGGGCCAGCAGGACAACCAGCAAGGTCAGCAGCAGCATGCGCCCCAGCAAGGAGCGCGGCAGCAGGCGCCAGGGCCGCTCAGGGCGCACAGCAGACATGCGCCGCCAACAAGTAGCCACTGCCACGCACGGTGCGGATCAGCCGGGGAGGTTTGTCGGTATCGCGCAGGCGCTGGCGCAGACGGCTGACCGCCATGTCGACGATACGGTCCAGCGGCATCGGTTCGCGGCCACGGGTAGCGTTGCCGATGGTGTCGCGGTCGAGGATTTGCTGCGGGTGATCGAGGAACAGTTTGAGCAGGGCAAAGTCGGCGCCAGAGAGGATCACCTCCTCTCCATCACGGTGGAACAGGCGGTGGCTGACCGTGTCCAGGCGCCAGTCGTCGAAGGCCAGCACGGCGCTACCCGGCGCCGTCTGGCCGAACTCGGTGCGGCGCAACAAAGCCTTGATTCGCGCTTGCAGTTCGCGGGGGCTGAACGGCTTGCCCAGATAGTCGTCAGCGCCCAGCTCCAGGCCGATGACACGGTCGGCCTCGTCCGAACTGGCGGTGAGCATGATGATAGGTACGCGCGCCTGGCGTGGGTGCTGGCGTACCCAGCGGCACAAGCTGAAGCCGTCCTCGTCGGGCAACATGACGTCAAGAATGACCAGGTCGCAGGGCGTGGTTTCCAGCGCGTGGCGAAAGCCCTTGCCGTCAGCCTCGGCATGCACCTGGAAGCCGGAGCGGCTCAGGTAGGTTTGCAGCAGTTCACGAATTTCCTGGTCGTCGTCGACCATCAGGATCGATTTGCCGGCAGTGCTCAAGGTGGTCCTTCCTCTTGTTGATTACAGGTCTTTTTGCCTGCTGTCGGGTATTGCCATCGGGGCCGCAAAGCGGCCCCCTCAGTGATCCAACGCCTGCTGCAACGCTACCCCTGCCCCCTCCAACCCGGAATATTCCGCCGTCACCAGCCACACCGGAACCCCGGTGAAATAGCCACTCATACACCCCTTGTCGGCAAAACTCGCAGCAAACCCGCTACGCAGGAACAGCTCGGCAAAGCGCGGAATCACACCGCCCACAATATAGACCCCGCCTCGCGCGCCCAGCGTCAGCACATTGTTACCCGCCACTCGCCCAAGGAAACGACAGAATTGCTCGACCACCGCCAGCGCACGAGGCTCACCGCCCAGTGCGGCATCGGTGATATGCGCCGGGGTCTTGTGCCTGGGCGTGTCGCCGTCCAGCGCACAGATCGCCTGGTACAGCCGCACCAGGCCACCCCCACTGAGCACGGCCTCGGCGCTGACATGGCCGATCTGACTGTGGATCTGCTGGTGGATTGCCGCTTCGCGAGCATTGCCTACCGGCAGGTCAACATGCCCGCCTTCACCCGGCAGGGCCTTCCAGAGCTGTTCGCCCAGGCGCAGCAGCGAGCCCACACCCAGGCCAGTACCTGGCCCGATCACCAGTGCCGGCCTCGAGGGGTCGGCCTGGCCGGGGCACGCCTCGCGGAACTCGCCTTCGCGCAGACGCGTCATGCCCAGCGCCATTGCGGTGAAATCATTGATCAGCAACAGTCGCTCGACCTGCAAGGTCTTGCAAAATGCCGTGCGGCTCAGGCGCCAGTGGTTGTTGGTGAAGCGAAATTCATCGCCATCGACCGGGCCGGCCACCGCCAGGCACACCGCCGCCAGGCCACCACGGGCGATACCTTGGCTTTCCAGGTAGGCCTCGATGGCCTGCTCCGGGTTGGTGTAGTCCGCAGTGGCGAAAACGTTTACCTCATGCAGCTGGTTGTCACGCCACAACGCAAAACGGGCATTGGTGCCGCCAATATCACCAACCAGCAGGTGCTTCATTTGAGGTGCTCCAGGGCCGAAGTAAAGGCACTGGCGCCCTGCTCTGCCGGGCTGAACGCCATGCGCATGAAGCCGAACAGCTCGCGCCCACAACCCAGGTCGTTGCCCTGGGGGGCCGGCGGCAGCTCACGGCTGGCCAGTTCTTCGGCCGACACCATGATCCGCAACGTGCCTTCGACTCCATCGACCCGCACGATATCACCATCGCGCACCCGCGCCAGCGGGCCGCCGTCGTATGCCTCCGGGCAAACGTGAATGGCCGCGGGGATCTTGCCCGAGGCACCGGACATGCGCCCGTCGGTGACCAACGCAACCTTGTAGCCACGGTCCTGCAATACACCGAGGAACGGGGTCAGCTTGTGCAGTTCCGGCATGCCATTGCAGCGCGGGCCCTGGAAGCGCACCACCGCGACAAAGTCACGCTCCAGCTCACCGGCCTTGAACGCGTCGGCCAGCGACTGCTGGTCCTGGAACACCCGCGCCGGGGCCTCGACCACTTGGTGCTCGGGGGCGACGGCAGAGACTTTCATCACGCCACGGCCCAGGTTGCCTTCCATCACCCGCAGGCCGCCTTCGGCCGAGAATGGTCGAGACACCGGGCGCAGGATGCTTTCGTCCAGGCTTTGTTGCGGCCCTTCGCGCCACACCAGCTTGCCATTGTCGAGGAAGGGTTCCTGGGTGTAGCGGCGCAGGCCATGGCCGGCCACGGTGTTGACATCTTCGTGCAGCAGGCCGGCGTCGAGCAGTTCACGAATCAGGAAAGCCATGCCGCCGGCAGCCTGGAAGTGATTGATGTCGGCCTTGCCGTTGGGGTAGACGTGCGACAGGGTCGGCACCACTTCGGAGAGGTCGGCCATGTCCTGCCAGGTCAGCTGGATACCCGCAGCCTGGGCGATCGCCGGGATGTGCAGGGTGTGGTTGGTCGAGCCGCCGGTAGCGTGCAGCGCGACGATGGAGTTGACCAGCGCCTTCTCGTCGACGATTTCGCCCAGCGGCATGAAACTGCCGCTGGCCTTGGTCATGCGCGTCACCTGCTGCGCAGCCTCGGCGGTGAGTGCATCACGCAGCGGCGTGTACGGGTTGACGAACGAGGCGCCCGGCAGGTGCAGCCCCATCACCTCCATCACCAACTGGTTGGTGTTGGCGGTGCCGTAGAAGGTGCAGGTTCCGGGGCTGTGGTAGGAATTCATCTCAGACTCCAACAGCTCTTCGCGGCTGGCCTTGCCTTCGGCATAGCGCTGGCGCACGTCGGCCTTCTGCTTGTTGGAGATGCCGGAAACCATTGGCCCACCCGGGACGAAGATGGTCGGCAGGTGGCCGAAGCGCAACGCGCCCATCATCAGGCCGGGGACGATCTTGTCGCAGATGCCCAGCATGAGTGCCGCGTCGAACATGTTGTGCGACAGCGCTACCGCCGTGGACATCGCGATCACTTCACGGCTGGCGATCGCCAGCTCCATGCCCGGCTCGCCCTGGGTCACCCCGTCGCACATGGCCGGCACGCCACCGGCGAACTGGCCGACCGAGCCGACCTCGCGCAGGGCCTGCTTGATCTGCTCGGGGAAGTGCAAGTAAGGCTGGTGGGCAGACAACATGTCGTTGTAGGCCGAGACGATGGCCACGTTGGCCGCGTTCATCAGGCGCAGAGTCTGCTTGTCTTCGCTGCCGCAACCGGCCACGCCGTGGGCGAAGTTGGCGCACTGCAGGCTGGCACGCATGGGGCCTTCACTGGCCGCGCCGCGAATCAGTTGCAGGTAGCGTTCGCGGGTGGCGCGGCTGCGTTCGATCAGCCGCTGGGTGACCTCAAGGATGCGCGGATGCATGTACTGGACTCCAGGCTAATTGTAAGGGCGGTTTACCGGGCATTTCCCCTCCAAACGATTGCGGCCTAGGCTCATGGTTAGGAGCCCGCTGCATCGGTGGAGGCACGACGCCCAACCACTCGTTGTATATTTAAACAAAATACTGCCACTAAAAAGGCTTGTTTTCTATCATCCAGTGAATAATCTTGTAATTCCAACAACAAAACCGTTTCAGTGAAGCTCCTTTGTGCCACAGGTTTCACTCGAACTGCCAGAGGTACTGCCATGACCCTTCGCATCGCCATCAATGGATTCGGCCGAATCGGGCGCAACGTCCTGCGCGCACTGTATACCCAAGGCTACCGCCAGGACCTGCAGGTCGTCGCCATCAACGACCTGGGCGACAGCACCATGAATGCCCACCTGCTCAAGTACGACAGTGTCCACGGCACCTTCGACGCGACCGTCGAGGCCGACCACGAAAGCCTGACTGTCAACGGTGACCGTATCGCGGTCAGTGCCATTCGCAATCCGGCCGAACTGCCCTGGAAGGCCGAGGCGATCGACGTGGTGTTCGAGTGCACCGGGCTGTTCACCGACCGCGCCAAAGCCGCTGCGCACCTGGCCGCCGGGGCGGGCAAGGTGATTGTCTCGGCGCCGGCCAAGGGTGCCGATGCCACCGTGGTATACGGGGTCAACCACGACATCCTGCGGGCCTCGCACCAGGTCATTTCCAATGCCTCCTGCACCACCAACTGCCTGGCGCCGATCGCCCAGGTGCTGCACCGGGAGTTCGGCATCGAGCAAGGCTTGATGACCACCATCCACGCCTACACCAACGACCAGGTGCTGACTGACGTTTACCACAGCGACCCGTACCGCGCGCGTTCAGCCACCCAGTCGATGATCCCGAGCAAGACCGGTGCCGCCGAGGCCGTGGGCCTGGTGCTGCCGGAGCTGGCCGGCAAGCTGACCGGTATGGCGGTGCGGGTGCCCGTCATCAACGTGTCGTTGGTGGACCTCACCGTCAACCTCAAGCGCGAGGCCACGGCCGAGCAAGTGAACCAGCTGTTCCTCGAGGCCAGCAAGCATTCCAAGGTATTGGGCTACAACGCCCTGCCATTGGTTTCCTGCGATTTCAACCACAACCCGCTGTCGTCGATCTTCGATGCCAACCATACCCGGGCCAACGGGCGGATGCTCAAGGTGCTGGCCTGGTATGACAACGAGTGGGGGTTCAGCAACCGGATGCTGGATAACTGCCTGGCGCTGCACCGGGCTGGCTGACGCGCCCCGTGTGGGAGCGGCCTTGCGTCGCGAAAGGGCTGCAAAGCAGCCCCGGAATTTGAGCTTTGCTGCAGATATCGCTGGGACCGCTTTGCGGTCCTTTCGCGACGCAAGGCCGCTCCCACAAAAAAGCAAACGACATCCAGCGACTACAATCTTTACCTTTTCCTGATAATTCCACACTTGACCTGCCGCACGGATGATAAGCATTATCATTAACCTTTCGTCGGCCAGGTCCCCCCGTGAGTCAGTCCCGGTTCAATTCCGTCTTCCTCGTTCAGCGCCTCACCCTGCTGCGTACCCTGCAGCGCATGGTCGGTAACCCCAGCACGGCCGAAGACCTGCTGCAGGAAACCTACCTGCGGGTGTCTCGCGCGCTGGGCGAGCGGCCCATCGAGCACATCGAGCCGTTCGTGTTTCAGACCGCGCGCAACCTGGCGCTGGACCACCTGCGTGCACGCCGGGTGCAGGCACGCATGCTGGTCGACGACGTGCCCGACGAAGTGCTGCACAGTGTCGCCGCGCCCGCCACCAGCAGCGAGGATGCCGCCCACGCCGAGCAGTTGCTCAAGCACCTCAGCGTCAGCCTCAATCAACTGAGCGAACGCCAACAACGCATTTTCATCCTCAGCCGCCTGCATGGCGCCACCTATCTGGAAATCGCCGAACAACTGAGTGTTTCGCCCAGCACAGTACAAAAGGAACTGAAACTGATCATGGCAATCTGCATGGGTGTTGCCGAACGACTCAAGTAAGCTGCCCCCAGGCGAACGGCAACGCAAAGCCCTTGCCACACCCCGCCTTAGCCTTGATCATTCGCAAAAAAACCATTCAAGGATTCACCGTGACCGACAGCCCTGCCCCTCGCCCGTCACCTGCCAGGCCTGATGCCCGTGCTCGTGCCATGGACGAGGCGCTGGACTGGCTGGTGCGCCTGCAATGCGCAGATGCCGCAGACACCCAGGCCTTTGAAGCCTGGCTGAGCGCCGCGCCAGAAAACGCCGAGGCCTATGTCGAAGCCGAGGCGCTGTGGAACGGTACGCCGTTGCACAAGGTGGCCACGCACATGCACCAGCAGCAACGCCGCTCATGGCGCGGGCGCCTGCGCAGTCACTGGAAACCCCTGGCCACTGCAGCGCTGCTGCTGGTCGGGCTGTTCACCGTCGGTAACCTGCCCATGCGCCTGCAGGCCGACCACCTTACGGTGGTCGGCGAGCGCCAGCGCCTGCAACTGGAAGACGGCGCAAAAGTGCTGCTCAACACCAATTCGGCATTCGCCAGCGAACGCCAGGACGGCCGCCAGGTCGCCCGCCTGCTACAGGGCGAAGCTTACTTCCAGGTCCCCGAGGGCGCGCAGCTGCCGCTGGAGGTGGAAGCCGGGCCGTTGCGCGCACAGGTGCGCGACACCGACTTTGCCGTGCGCTACCTTGACGGCGAGGCCCAGGTACGGGTGCAACGCGGCGATGTCGACCTGCAGGGGGAGCGTGACCAGCGCATCCGCCTGAGTGCCGGCGACAGCATCAGCGTCGGCCCCCAGGGCTTTGGCCAGCGCCAGCGCCCCGACATGCACAAGGACCTGGCCTGGATCGACGGCCGCCTGGTGTTCGAGAACTGCCCGTTGAGCCAGGTGCTGGCCGAAGTGCAGCGCTACTACCCGGGCTGGATCATCAACCGCAATGCGCAGTTGGAGCACGTTGCCGTCACCGGTAACTACCGCCTCGACCAGCCACTGGAAACCCTGCGCGCACTGGCCCACATCACCTCGGCACAACTGCATGAGTACCCGGCGCTGGTCATCCTGAACTGACCCCTGAATTATTTTTACGCGATCGCACTCGCCCGCCCGTCTCGTTATAGCCAATGCAACTGATTCTTGTTTGAGAACGAGAACAGCCATCACCTATAACAGCCCGCGCGTCTGGGAGCGCTTCCGATGTCCACTGGTCCTACCCGCTCGTCCAACCTTCCCCGCCGTACAGGACAACTGTCCCTGTTGACCCTTGCCCTGCTCGCCAGCGGCGCCTGCAGCCTGCCGGCGCTGGCCGCCGAGCCGGCCCAGGCCAGCAGCCCGCGCATGGGCGACTACCGCTTCAGCATCGGCCAGCAGCCACTGGTGTCGGCGATCAACGCCTTCAGCCAGGTCACCGGCTGGCAGGTCGGCTTCAGCGCCGAGCTGGCCGACGGCGTGGCTTCGCCAGGCGTACAGGGTTCGCTGCCGCCAGATGCTGCCCTCAAGCGCCTGTTGCGGGGTACCGGGCTGAGTTTTCGCAAGATCAGCAACGGCAATGTGGTACTGGAGCGCCAAACCGCAAGCAACGTGATCGCCCTGCAGCAGGTGACCGTCAGCGCCACCCGCAGCGCACAGGACGTCAGCCAGGTGCCGAGCACTGTCAGCGTGCAGACCCGTGAGCAACTGGACCGGCAGAACGTGAACAATATCCAGGATCTGGTGCGCTACGAGCCGGGGGTTTCGGTATCCGGAACCGGCCAGCGCAGCGGGCTGAACGGCTACAACATCCGTGGTATCGACGGCGAGCGGATCCTCACCCAAGTCGACGGCGTGTCGATCCCCGACAGCTTCTTCTACGGCCCCTACGCCCAGACCCAGCGCAACTATGTCGACCCGGAAATCGTCAAGCGTGTGGAAATCCTCCGCGGCCCGGCCTCGGTGTTGTATGGCAGCAACGCCATCGGCGGTGCGGTGAGCTACTTCACCCTCGACCCGGACGACATCATCAAGCCCGGCAAAGACGTGGGTGCACGCCTGAAAACCGGCTACAGCTCAGCCGACGAAAGCTGGCTGACCTCCGCCACCGTCGCCGGCCGCCAGGGTGACTTCGACGGCCTGCTGCACCTGAGCCAGCGCAACGGCCACGAGACCGAAACCCACGGCAGCCACAGTGGCGACGGCCTGTCGCGCACCGAAGCCAACCCGATGGATGCGCGCACCACCAACGTGCTGGCCAAGCTGGGCTGGAACTACGCCGACGACGCACGCCTGGGGTTCACCTATGAGCGCTACAAGGATGACCGTGACCAGAACATCCTCAGCGCGGTGGGTGGGCCGTTCATTCCGGGCTTCGGTGGCATGAACTCGTACCGCATGCGCCAAGGCAACGACACGATCACCCGTGAGCGCTTCGGCCTCAATCATGAATTCGACCTCGATAGCGTGGTCGCGGATCACGTCAAATGGAGCCTCAACTACCAGATCGCGAAGACCGACCAACGTACCGATGAGCTGTATGTCGCCTCGGGACGCCAAGTGTTTCGGGACCGGCAGACTACCTACAAGGATCGCCAGTGGGTATTCGACGCCCAATTGGACAAGGCCTTCAGCATTGGCCAAACCGACCACCTGTTTACCTACGGCACCACACTCAAACAGGAGAAAGTCACGGGTTCACGTAGCGGCACCGGCACTTGCCTGAACATCGGTGGTACCTGTACAGCCATCGGACAGGACAGCGCGCGTGACGGGCAGGCCTTGGTCAGCGACTTCCCGGACCCGACCGTGAATACCTACAGCCTGTTCGCGCAGGATGAAATCCGCTGGAACAACTGGACCTTCATGCCCGGCGCGCGCTACGACTACACCCGCATGGAGCCCAAATTCACCGAGGAATTCCTGCGTGGTCTGGAGTCCAGCGGTACGGCGCCTACCGCCCAGGACGATTCGGACAAGAAGTGGCACCGCGTCTCGCCCAAGTTCGGCCTGACCTACGCCTTCAACGACAATTACACCTGGTACGGCCAATATGCAGAGGGCTTCCGCACGCCGACCGCCAAAGCCATGTATGGCCGCTTCCAGAACCTGGACCAAGGCTACCGCGTGGAGGGCAACCCGAACCTTGAGCCTGAAAAGAGCAAAAGCTACGAAACCGGCCTGCGTGGCAACTTCGACGCCGGCAACTTCGACGTGGCAGTGTTCTACAACAAGTACCGTGATTTCATCGACGAAGATGCCGTGCAAAGCGCCAACCTGGAACAGACCTTCCAGGCCAACAACATCAAGCACGCCACGATCAAGGGTGCCGAATTCAAGGGCCGCCTGAACCTCGACCACTTCGGCGCACCGCAGGGCCTCTATACCCAAACCTCGATTGCCTACACCTATGGTCGTAACGATGACACCGGTCAACCGCTGAACAGTGTCAACCCGCTCAAGGGCGTATTCGGCCTGGGCTACGAGCAACAGAACTACGGTGGCTTGCTGAGCTGGACGCTGGTCAAGCGCAAGACCCGTGTCGACGACAGCACCTTCTATTCGCCTGACGGTTCTACCTCGAAGTTCCGCACCCCGGGCTATGGTGTGCTGGACCTGACCGGCTACTACAAGGTCACCGACGACGTCACCATCAATGCCGGGCTGTACAACCTTACCGACAAGAAATACTGGCAGTGGGATTCGGTGCGCAGCTACGACGGCCAGGGTGAGGCGGCTGTGACCCAGCCAGCCAACATCGACCGCCTGACCATGCCGGGGCGCAACTTCGGTATCAATGTGGTTTGGGATATCTGAGGCGTTACGTCTGTACCGGCCTCTTTGCGGGCACGCCCGCGCCCACAGGTTCAACACAGGTCTTGGACCTGTGATGTTCCTGCAGGGGCGGGTTTACCCGCGAAGAGGCCGGTACTGGCAACACAAATACCGGCTTTTTTTACTGTCCCGCTCCCGCTGTTTCGTCTTGTATCTAGACGCCCTCTTTCCAAGGACTCCCCCATGACCGAACGCCCAGCCCTGCGCTCCCAGCGCTTGAACCAGATCACCCACGCCCCGCACGCCGAGCTGGATGCCCTGGTCAAATCCCACGCGCCTTTCGACAGCCGCGAAAGTTTCGCCCGCTTCGTCGTCGCACAGTACCTGTTCCAGTCCGAGCTGCAGGCCCTGTACAACGACCCTCAGCTGATCGCCATCGTCCCTGATCTGGCTGAGCGCTGCCGTGCCGAGCAGGCCCGCCTGGACCTCGCCGACCTCGACACCGAAGTACCGGCCGCCGTACCGGGTGCCGTGGGCAAGCCGAGCCTGGGCGAGGCAATGGGCTGGATCTTCGTCTCCGAAGGCTCCAAACTGGGCGCTGCGTTTCTGATCAAGCGTGCCGTGGCCCTGGAACTGTCCGACAGCTTCGGCGCCCGTCACCTGGGGGAGCCCGCCGGTGGCCGTGCCGAAGGCTGGAAGCAGTTCACCCGCATCCTCGATGGCCTGGCGCTCTCGCCTGAAGAGGAAGCGGCTGCCGAACGCGGTGCAGTGGCTGCCTTTGAGCGCTTCACCCAGTTGCTCAAGCACGCCTACGCTGCGGATGCCGCGCTGGTCTGATACGCCGTAGCCGGCCACCCCTCCGGTGGCCGAACCGTTTTATGCAGTGAGAACATGACCCTACCAGCCCGCTCGAAACTCGCCCGCCTGTTGTATGCAATCCTGGCTTACGTGAGCCTCGGGGTGGGCCTGGTCGCCATTGTGATTCCTGGCTTGCCGACCACCGAGTTCATCCTGCTGGCCGCCTGGGCCGCCACGCGCAGCTCACCGCGCCTGTCGGCATGGCTGGAGAACCACCGGCTGTTCGGGCCAATTCTGCATAACTGGCGCAACGGCAAGGTGATCCAGCGCCGCGCCAAGGTCAGCGCAACCATCAGCATGCTGCTGTGCGCGGGCTTGATGCTGACCTTTCTGGAACACCACTGGCCGGTATTCCTGGCAATCGCCGGCATGACCCTGGGCAACCTGTGGATCTGGTCACGCCCGGAACACGCCTGCCCTGCCCCGTCACAAGCTCAGCAGCCCTGAATACAAGGCGTAGGCCGCCAGCGCGGCACCCACCAGCACGGCGGCGAAAATCAGCTTTTCCCAGGCCGTGAACAACGTCTGCCCCTGCTCATGCTTGGCCCTCGCGAACAAGATGACGCCGGGGGCGTACAGCAGCGCCGAAAGCAGCAGGTACTTGAGCCCGCCGGCATACAGCAGCCACACGGCATACAGCAGGGCAACCAGCGCCACCAGCAAGTCCTTGCGCCGCAACCTCGGCTGCCCGGCATAGGTTTCTGCGCGCATCGCCAGCAACACGGCATACGCCGCAGACCACAGGTAGGGCACCAGGATCATCGACGAGGCCAGGTAGATCAGACTGGTGTACGTACCGGCGGAGAACAGCGTAATCAGCAGGAAACCCTGAATCATGCAGTTGGTCAGCCACAGGGCGTTAGCCGGCACATGGTTGGCGTTTTCCTTGGCCAGAAAGCGCGGCATGGTCTTGTCCCGCGCCGTGGCGTAAAGGATTTCGGCACACAGCAGCGCCCATGAAAGCAAAGCGCCAAGCAGCGAGACCGCCAGGCCGAGGCTGATCAGCAAGGCGCCCCAGGGACCGACGATATGCTCCAGCACCGAGGCCAGCGAGGGGTTCTGCAGCCCGGCCAGTTCCGGTTGGGTCATGATGCCCAGCGACAACACGTTGACCAGCACCAGCAGCGCCAGCACACCCAGAAAACCGATGACCGTGGCCTTGCCCACGTCTGACCGACGCTGGGCGCGCCCGGAATACACGCTGGCACCCTCTATGCCGATGAACACGAACACGGTCACCAGCATCATGTTGCGCACCTGCTCCAGCACGCTGCCGAATTGTGGGTTGCTCAAGCCCCAGATATCCCGGGTGAAGATATCGGCGCGGAAGGCAAATGCAGCGATCACCACGAAAATGAGCAAAGGCACCACTTTGGCGACGGTGGTGACCTGGTTGATGAAGGCCGCCTCCTTGATGCCGCGCAGTACCAGGAAGTGCACCGACCACAGCAGCAGCGAGGCACAACCGATGGCGATGGGTGTATTGCCTTCGCCAAACACCGGGAAGTAGAAACCCAGCGTGCTGAACAGCAGTACGAAGTAGCCGACGTTGCCCAACCAGGCGCTGATCCAATAGCCCCAAGCCGAGGAAAAGCCCATGTACTCGCCAAAGCCGGCCTTGGCGTAGGCATATACCCCTGAGTCCAGTTCCGGCTTGCGGTTGGCCAGGGTCTGGAACACGAAGGCCAGGGCCAACATGCCGACGGCGGTGATCCCCCAGCCGATCAGCACTGCACCCACATCGGCACGCGCGGCCATGTTCTGCGGCAGCGAGAAGATACCGCCGCCAATCATCGACCCGACCACCAGTGCGATCAGCGCGCCCAGGCGCAGCTTCTGTCCCGGTTCGCTCATGAGCCTCCCTTTCTTCGAGCCCTGTCATGCGTTTGAAACAGCCTTGCGGGCTATATGAATAGCGTTACTTATACTGAAGCCGTGCGTTCAACCTATATCACTCATAACTGCTTTGTCTATGTGCCTGCTCTCTCAAAACTAGCAGCAGTCCGGCAACTAGAAAAGAAACGGATAAAACTCGAAATTCTTGTGGAAAATTTGCGAAAGCGGCAAAAGCAGCTAGTTTCAAGCATCGCAGGCTGAACAGAGCGTTTGCTCTAGAAGGACATGGAGGTGCCAGTACGCAAGGCCTGCAGCTCAAGCTGTCGGCATTCTCCAGGAGCACCCGTGAAGGAAATTTCCTACCTTCACGTCGCCTTAAACTGACGCAAGTCAGGTCAAGGCAAAGGCGTCGGATCTATTCTGTCGTCAACTTTCTCCTGGCAGGAGTTGTTAAATGTCTGATTCATCCGGAAAACTAAAGCTCGGCGCGTTAGTTGCACTTGTCGTCGGCTCGATGATTGGCGGCGGTATCTTCTCGCTGCCACAAAACATGGCCGCCAGCGCAGGGGTTGGGGCCGTGCTGATCGGCTGGGGGATCACTGCCGTCGGCATGCTGACCCTGGCCTTCGTGTTTCAGACCCTGGCCAACCGCAAGCCCGACCTGGATGGCGGGGTGTATGCCTATGCCAAGGCTGGCTTCGGCGACTACATGGGCTTTTCCTCGGCCTGGGGCTACTGGATCAGTGCCTGGCTGGGCAACGTCGGCTACTTCGTGCTGCTGTTCAGCACCCTGGGTTACTTCTTCCCGATCTTCGGTGAAGGCAACACCCCAGCCGCCATCATTGGCGCATCGATCCTGTTGTGGGCGGTGCACTTCCTGGTACTGCGCGGCATCAAGGAAGCGGCGTTCATCAACCTGGTCACCACTGTGGCCAAAGTGGTGCCGCTGGTGCTGTTCGCCCTGATCTGCCTGTTCGCCTTCAGGCTCGACATCTTCACCGCCGATATCTGGGCCGTAGGCACGCCAGAGCTTGGCAGTGTCATGAACCAGGTGCGCAACATGATGCTGGTCACCGTGTGGGTGTTCATTGGCATCGAGGGCGCAAGCATCTTCTCGTCCCGTGCGGAAAAGCGCTCTGACGTGGGCAAGGCCACGGTCATCGGCTTCATTACCGTGCTGCTGTTCCTGGTGCTGGTCAACGTGCTGTCGCTGGGCATCATGACCCAACCGGAGCTGGCCAAACTGCAGAACCCGTCGATGGCTGCCGTGCTGGAACATGTGGTCGGCCACTGGGGCGCGGTGCTGATCAGCGTCGGCTTGATCATCTCGCTGCTGGGAGCCCTGTTGTCATGGGTGCTGCTGTGCGCCGAGATCATGTTCGCCGCCGCCAAGGACCACACCATGCCGGAGTTCCTGCGCCGCGAAAATGCCAACCAGGTACCGGCCAACGCCCTGTGGCTGACCAACGCCATGGTGCAGATCTTTCTGGTAATCACGCTGTTCTCAAGCAGCACCTACCTGTCCCTGATCTACCTGGCCACCTCGATGATCCTGGTGCCCTACCTGTGGTCGGCAGCCTATGCGTTCCTGCTGGCACTGCGCAGCGAAACCTACGAGCAGGCCCTGGCCGAACGCAAGAAGGACCTGATCATTGGTGGTATCGCCCTGCTGTACGCCATCTGGCTGCTGTACGCCGGCGGCGTGAAATACCTGCTGCTCTCTGCCCTGCTCTACGCACCTGGCGCCATCCTGTTCGCCAAGGCCAAGCGTGAGGTGGGCAAACCGGTCTTCACCAACGTGGAAAAACTGATCTTCGCAGCCGTGGTCATTGGCGCCCTGGTGGCAGCCTTTGGCCTGTATGACGGCTTCCTGACCCTTTGACCCACGTCTTCGCTCAATTGGAGGAATGAAACCATGTCCGCTGAAAAACAGAAGTACGGTGTCCACTCCGAAGCCGGCAAACTGCGCAAAGTGATGGTTTGCGCCCCAGGCCTGGCGCACAAGCGCCTGACGCCGAGCAACTGTGACGAACTGCTGTTCGACGACGTGATCTGGGTCGACCAGGCCAAGCGTGACCATTTCGACTTCGTCACCAAGATGCGCGAGCGTGGTGTGGATGTGCTGGAGATGCACAACCTGCTGACCGATATCGTGCAGAACAAAGAGGCCCTCAAGTGGATCCTCGACCGCAAGATCACCCCTGACACCGTCGGCGTAGGCCTGACCAACGAAGTGCGCAGCTGGCTCGAAGGCCTGGAGCCACGCCACCTGGCCGAATTCCTGATCGGCGGCGTGGCGGGCCAGGACCTGCCACAGAGCGAAGGCGCCGATGTCGTGAAGATGTACAACGACTACCTGGGCCACTCCAGCTTCATCCTGCCACCACTGCCCAACACCCAGTTCACACGCGACACCACCTGCTGGATCTACGGCGGCGTGACGTTGAACCCGATGTACTGGCCGGCACGTCGCCAGGAAACCCTGTTGACCACCGCCATCTACAAGTTCCACAAGGAGTTCACCGAGGCCGACTTCCAGGTGTGGTATGGCGACCCGGACAAGGACCATGGCAATGCCACGCTCGAAGGCGGTGATGTGATGCCGATCGGCAATGGCATCGTGCTGATCGGCATGGGCGAGCGCACCTCACGCCAGGCCATCGGCCAGCTGGCGCAAAACCTGTTCGCCAAGGGCGCCGTCAAGGAAGTGATCGTCGCAGGCCTGCCAAAGTCCCGCGCCGCCATGCACCTGGACACTGTATTCAGCTTCTGCGACCGCGACCTGGTCACGGTCTTCCCGGAAGTGGTGAAAGAGATTGTGCCATTCATCATCCGCCCGGACGAAAGCAAGCCTTACGGCATGGATGTACGCCGCATCAACAAGTCGTTCATCGAAGTGGTGGGCGAGCAACTGGGCGTCCAGCTGCGCGTGGTCGAGACCGGCGGCAACAGCTTCGCCGCCGAGCGCGAACAGTGGGATGACGGTAACAACGTGGTGGCCATCGAGCCGGGCGTGGTCATTGGCTACGACCGCAACACCTACACCAACACCCTGCTGCGCAAGGCCGGCATCGAAGTCATCACCATCAGCGCCGGCGAACTGGGCCGGGGCCGTGGCGGCGGCCACTGCATGACCTGCCCTATCGTGCGCGACCCGATCGACTACTAACGACCATTACGCCCGGCCGCACCCATGAAGTGGCGGCCGGGACATCACCGAACTCAAGGAGAAACTGTCATGGCGTTCAACATTCACAACCGCAACTTGCTCAGCCTGGAACACCACACCACCCGTGAGTTGCGCTACCTGCTGGACCTGTCCCGCGACCTCAAGCGCGCCAAGTACACGGGCACCGAGCAGCAGCACCTGAAGGGCAACAACATCGCCCTGATCTTCGAAAAAACCTCCACCCGTACCCGTTGTGCCTTCGAAGTAGCAGCCTATGACCAAGGCGCCAACGTCACCTACATCGACCCCAACTCCTCGCAGATTGGCCACAAGGAAAGCATGAAGGACACCGCCCGTGTGCTCGGGCGCATGTATGACGCCATCGAGTACCGTGGCTTCAAGCAGGAAATCGTCGAAGAGTTGGCCAAGTTCGCCGGCGTACCGGTGTTCAACGGCCTGACCGACGAATACCACCCGACCCAGATGATCGCCGACGTGCTGACCATGCGTGAGCACAGCGACAAGCCACTGCACGACATCAGCTACGCCTACCTGGGCGATGCGCGCAACAACATGGGCAACTCGCTGCTGCTGATCGGCGCCAAGCTGGGCATGGATGTGCGCATCGCCGCGCCCAAGGCACTGTGGCCACATGACGACCTGGTCGAGCGCTGCAAGCAGTACGCTGAAGAAAGCGGCGCACGCATTACCCTCACCGAAGACCCGAAAGCCGCGGTCAAGGGTGTCGACTTTGTCCATACCGACGTGTGGGTATCGATGGGCGAGCCGATCGAAGCCTGGGGTGAGCGCATCAAGCAGCTCAAGCCTTATCAGGTGAATGCCGAACTGATGAAGTCCACCGGTAACCCACGGACCAAGTTCATGCACTGCCTGCCGGCATTCCACAACTCCGACACCAAGGTAGGCAAGCAGATCGCCGAACAATACCCGGACCTGGCCAACGGCATCGAAGTGACCGATGACGTGTTCGAATCGCCAGCGTGCATCGCCTTCGAGCAGGCGGAAAACCGCATGCACACGATCAAGGCGATCCTGGTATCGACCCTGGCTGATCTGTAAGGGCTGTCTCGACAGCGCGGCCACCCCGCCCTTGTGTGTGTAGGAGCGGGTTCACCCGCGAAGGCGTCGGCAGCTCCAACAGCTTTACCTGGGCTGACGCATTCGCGGGTAAACCCGCTCCTACACCTGGGAGCGGTACGGTCCGAGAGCAGCGTCCCCTCTTTCACCAAAGGACATTACCATGCGTATCGTTGTTGCATTGGGCGGCAACGCCCTGCTTCGTCGCGGCGAGCCCATGACCGCTGACAACCAGCGCGCCAATATCCGCACCGCCACCGAACAGATCGCCAAGATTCACCCTGGCAACGAGCTGGTCATCGCCCACGGCAACGGCCCGCAAGTGGGTCTGCTGTCGCTTCAGGCCCTGTCGTACAAGCCAGACGAGGCCTACCCGCTGGACGTGCTGGGTGCCGAGACCGAGGGCATGATCGGTTACATGATCGAACAGGAACTGGGCAACCTGCTGGCCTTCGAGGTGCCATTCGCCACCTTGCTCACCCAAGTGGAAGTGGATGCCAACGACCCGGCCTTCAAGGATCCGACCAAATTCATCGGCCCGGTCTACAGCAAGGAAGAGGCCGAGCGCCTGGCCAAGGAGAAGGGCTGGGTGGTCAAGGCCGACGGCGACAAGTACCGCCGCGTGGTAGCCAGCCCGAAACCCAAGCGCATCTTCGAAATTCGCCCTATCAAGTGGCTGCTGGAAAAAAGCAGCATCGTGATTTGCGCAGGCGGTGGCGGCATCCCCACCATGTACGATGAAAACCGCAAGCTCAAAGGCATCGAGGCGGTGATCGACAAAGACCTGTGCTCGGCGCTGCTGGCCGAGCAATTGGAAGCCGACCTTCTGATTATCGCCACTGACGTCGATGCAGCCTACATTGACTGGGGCAAACCGACGCAGAAGGCTATCGCCCAGGCCCACCCGGACGCGCTGGAAACGCTGGGGTTTGCCGCCGGCTCCATGGGGCCGAAGGTGCAGGCCGCCTGCGACTTTGCCCGCAACACCGGTAAGGTGGCGGTGATCAGTTCGCTGGAGAACATCGAAGACATCGTCAAAGGCACTGCCGGCACTCGGGTTTCCACCGCGAAGCCGGGGATCAGCTACCGTTGAATGCAGTCGGCGGGCTTACGCGGCCCGCCATTTTCGACCTTCCAAAGGAGATAGCCATGGCCCAGTATCACTCCGGTCATGTACACATCGAGCGCACTGCGCTGAACAACGCCGACCACAGCTATGACCTGAATATCGAGTACGAGGCCGTGTCGGACCCCAAGGAAGGCAGAGGTATTCAGTTCCACATGCATGGAAGCATTGAAGGCAAGCCAGTGGAAGAAAAGTTCTTCCTGGCCAAGGACCAGGTCCTGCCCAGCTTCCTCATGCTACTGACCCGCAAGGCGCAGTCGTATCTGGCGCCGCCGAAGAAATTCGAGACCCTGAGTTCGCCGCACAAGCTCTATGACCATATGTTCGCGGACATTCGCGAAAAGCTCGATGTGAAATCGGGCGACCCGATCAAACCTGAACATCTGGAGTGACCCTTTTCGCGAGCAAGCCTGCCCCTACAGCAGCAACCCTGTGGGAGCGGGCACGCCCGCGAATGCGCCACCGCCAACCTTGGGCCTGACACCCGTCTCAGGGCATACTGGCGGCCTCCATTGCCAACTGTTCGAACCCCATGCGCATCCACGTCAGCTTCATCGACCGCGTCGGCATCACCCAGGAAGTTCTCGCCCTGCTTGGTGCGCGCAACCTCAACCTGGACGCCGTGGAGATGGTCCCGCCGAACGTCTACATCGACGCCCCCACCCTCAGCCCCGCCGTACTTGAAGAACTGCACGACGCGCTGTTCGAAGTACACGGCGTGCAATCGGTGGACGTGGTCGACATCCTCCCCGGCCAGCGCCGCCACCTACAGCTCGATGCCCTGCTGGCCGCCATGAGCGACCCAGTGCTGGCGGTAGACAGCGCAGGCCTGGTGCTGTTGGCCAACCCGGCGCTGATCGAACTGTGCGGCCGCGAATCTGCCGGGCGCTCGGTAGGTGAGCTGTTTGGCGACCCCGCGCTGCTGCAAGCGCTGCTGGACAACAACTTCCACCTGCCCATGCGCGAAATGCAGCTGAACGGCCATAGCCTGCTGCTGGACGCCATGCCGATTACCAACGCCGGTGGCCTGCTGACGCTGTACCCCCCCTCGCGTATGGGCGAACGCCTGTCGGCCCTGCACCACGACCACGCTGAAGGCTTCGATGCCTTGCTGGGCGAGTCGCCGGCCATCCGCACCCTCAAAGCCCGTGCCTTACGCGTGGCTGCGCTCGATGCACCGCTGCTGGTGCACGGCGAGACCGGCACCGGCAAAGAACTGGTAGCCCGCGCCTGCCATGCCGTCAGCAGCCGCCACGCGGCCCCGTTCCTGGCCCTGAACTGCGCAGCGCTGCCCGAGAGCCTGGCCGAAAGCGAGCTGTTCGGCTACGCGCCGGGGGCCTTTACCGGTGCGCAACGAGGTGGCAAGCCTGGGCTGATGGAACTGGCCAACCAGGGCACCGTGTTTCTCGATGAAATTGGTGAAATGTCGCCATACCTGCAGGCCAAGCTGCTGCGTTTTCTCAGCGATGGCAGCTTCCGCCGGGTGGGTGGCGACCGCGAAGTGAAGGTGGATGTGCGCATCATCAGCGCCACCCACCGCGATCTGGAGCGCATGGTCGCCGAAGGCAGCTTCCGCGAAGACCTGTTCTACCGTCTGAACGTGCTTAACCTGGAGGTACCGCCGCTTCGCGACCGTGGCCAGGACATCCTGATGCTGGCGCACTTCTTCATGCAGCAGGCGTGCACGCAGATCCAGCGCCCAGCCTGTCGGCTGACCCCCTCCACTCATTCGGCACTGCTGGCCAACCCTTGGCCGGGCAATGTGCGCCAGTTGCAGAACGTGATCTTCCGCGCTGCGGCGATCTGCGAGGGCAACCTGGTGGATATCGGCGACCTGGACATCGCCGGCACCTCGGTGGCACGCGGGCAAGATGGCGAAGTGGCCAGCCTGGAACAGGCTGTAGGTGATTTCGAGCGCGAACTGTTACAGCGCTTATACGCCAGCTACCCGTCAACACGGCAACTGGCCGGGCGCTTGCAAACTTCGCACACGGCTATCGCGCAGAGGCTGCGTAAATATGGAATACCCGGGAAACCATAACGACTGTGGTCAAAACCCATAATTGAATCGGACTTTTCCTAGCCGCTCAGCCACATTTGACTGGAGTGCTCCCCGTAGAATGGCGACATTGTAATTTTGCTTGTCACCTTGAACGAAGAGTACCCTGATGTTCGAACTCGATTTTTACGGGACACTTGTAGCCGCCTCTTTGGTACTGCTACTGGGACGCGGCCTGGTCGCACGCATTGGTTTCCTGCGCGCATACAATATCCCGGAGCCTGTTGCAGGCGGCCTGGTCGTTGCCTTGTCACTCCTGGCATTGCGCAGTTTCGATGTACACGTCCAATTTGATACCTCGTTGCAAACACCGTTGATGCTGGCATTCTTCGCTACCATCGGCTTGAGTGCAGACTTCGCAAGCCTGAAGAAGGGTGGACGGGTGGTCGCCGTATTCCTTCTGGTGGTGACGGGTTTGCTAATGGTTCAGAACGCCATGGGCATCGGCCTGGCAACAGCATTGGGGCTCGACCCGCTGATGGGCCTGCTGGCCGGTTCGATCAGCTTGTCGGGTGGCCACGGCACAGGCGCTGCCTGGGGCGCGACTTTCACCGAGCGGTTCGGCCTGGCTTCGGCTTCGGAACTGGCAATGGCCTCTGCCACTTTCGGCCTGGTGTTGGGCGGTTTGATTGGTGGTCCAGTCGCCCGGTTGCTGATCAAACGGGTCGAAACGCCTGGGGTGCAAGAAGAAGCACCGCAGTTACCCAAGGGCTTTGAACAACCGGACAGAGAGCGCCTGATCACCTCGTTTTCATTTATAGAAACTCTGGCACTTATTGCTGTCAGCTTACTGACCGGTACATTACTTAATGGCTTGTTGAAAGGCACAGCATTCGAACTGCCGACATTTGTTTGCGTACTCTTCGTCGGCGTGCTGTTACGCAATGGGCTTCGGGCTTTAGGCGTTTACAAAGTATTCGAACGGGAAGTGTCGGTACTGGGCAATGTGAGTTTGTCCCTGTTTCTGGCCATTGCCTTGATGTCGCTCAAGTTGTGGGACCTGGCAGCCCTGGCATTACCCTTCTTTACTTTGTTGGCCGCACAGACACTGGTCATGGCGCTGTTCGCAATCTTCGTGACGTTCAAGGTAATGGGGCGCAACTACGATGCAGCAGTCCTGGCTGCCGGCCACTGTGGCTTCGGCCTGGGTGCTACACCGACAGCCATCGCCAACATGCAAGCGGTGACACAACGCTATGGGGCCTCGCACCTCGCCTTCCTGGTGGTGCCGATGGTGGGGGCGTTCTTCATCGACATCATCAATGTCATCGTGATCAAGCTGTACCTGGCATTGCCCTGGTTTGTTGCGGGTTAAACGAGGTCACTAGCCTTTGAAGACAGGGCAGGCAATCAGAACGTCGTTCTGAGTTGCGTGGGGCCTGCCGGCACAGCCTACCAACGCAGCATACGGGGGCCCCACCAGGTACCAAACACCGTCGGCACGAGCATGCCGAGGACATACCACACACCCCAGAACGGCACGCCCATTTCCGGGCAATGCAGGCAGTAGGCCACCGTTGCGCTCGAGCCCGCCAGCAGGCCACCGGCAGCACCTGCCAGCCGCAAGCGGGTGGGCGCCAGGCCTTTCAGCGCCCAGAACACGGTGACAAAGGCCGGCACCGACAACAACGCGATATTCAGTGCGCAGGTACGCCATGTGCGCCCGAACAACAGTTCGGCGCGCGCATCCACAGGCGCCCCGGCGATACTGACCGCCGCCCCGCACCAAACCAGCAGCAGTGGCAAGCCAAGCATTTTCCAGCCTGCAGCGCCCTTCCCTCCTGGCCTGGCCAAGCGGCTCGTCAACCACAGCCCGATCAACGCCAAGCTGGTTGGAAAGGCGACTTTGCCCCAGAACAGCGGGGTTTGTGCGACCTCTGTGATATCACTGCGTACACCGTAAAGGGTAATAGTCAGCAGCAGTGCTGCGGTCAGCCCGCCCAGCACAGCCACTGCCATCCGCCTGCTAACGGCGTGGCGCGGCACTGGCCCTTCGCCTGCGGCCAGCAAGGCAATCAAATCGTCAGTCTTCATGGTTGTTGGCTCCTCCAATCAGCCTGGATAGCGCTTTCAGACCTCGATGTATCCCAACCTTTACCGCTGAACTGGAAAGCCCGGTAAGTTGTGCCGTCTCTTCGACAGACAACCCCTCCAGCTTGACATGAACAATCGGCAGTCGTTGCCGCTCTGGCAGTTGCTTGAGCAACTTGGTCAGGTCTCGGCTGGCCTCGGTTGATTCAACCTCCGAGACGGCAAACAGTTGCGCATCATCATCCAGCACATCATGCCGGGCGTCGCGACGTGAAACACTTCGCAGATGATCCGCCAGCTTGTAACGGGCGATCGCCTGCACCCAAGCAGTCAAAGGCTGCTGCGGCAGGTAAGTGTGGCGCGCGTTATGTACCGCCAGCAGCACATCCTGCACCATGTCCTCTATCTCGGCCGGGCGCCTGCTCAGACGGCTGCGCAGAAACGCACGTACATGCAGCGCAAGCATGCCAAGAAAATCCTGATAGGCCAGCTGGTCGCCTGTCAGCCCCCGAAGCAACAGTGCTTTCAATCGGGCCTCGCGAGCCTCGAGCTCATCCTGTGAGTTAGTTCGCTGCATGGGTCGCCTGGGTTACACCCTGAATACAATTGACTTGATTCATCCGCTCCCGGCGTGTGGCACGCAGGTGCTGCAAATATGCCATGCCCTTGGCCTCGACATCAGCTTGTGAAGACAGGCCCTGAAAAAAATTCTCCCAAGGCTGTAACCCTTTTTACGCGAGGCACGAATTACTCCATGAGCCGCCGGTATAGACCACGGCCACACTCTCAGGAGATTGACCATGAAAACCCTCGCCCTCACCACCGCAGCGCTCGCGCTTGCCACGCTTGCAGGCGCCGCCATGGCGGCCGACAGCACGCAACCCGCAGGCAATGGCGCTGCCATGGAAAAATGCTACGGCGTCGCCATGGCAGGAAAGAACGATTGCAAGGCCGGCGCCGGCACCAGCTGCGCTGGCAGTGCGAAGAAGGACTACGACGGCATGCACTGGAAAAACGTCCCCGCCGGCACCTGCACATCGATCAAGACACCCGCCGGCATGGGCTCGCTGACACCTATCAAGTCTTGATCAGGGGAAACCGACCATGAACGCAGACGCACGAATGGGCGCCGGAGTCAGCCTGAAGGCCGAGCACTACGACCAGGCGCTGGCGTGCAATCTCGAAGGGCTCTGGTTTGAAGTTCACCCGGAGAACTACATGGTCGGAGGCCCTCGCCTTGCCTGGCTGAACCGAATCGCAGAACGGCACCCGGTTTCATTGCACGGTGTGGCACTTTCGCTTGCGGCTGACGCGGCCCCCGATCAGGACCATCTGCAGCGTCTGCGCGCACTGTGCGATCAGACCAAACCGGTACTTGTATCAGAGCACCTGGCCTGGTCAACCTGGCAGGGACACTACCATCCAGACCTGCTGCCATTTCCGCGCAGCAACGAAGCCCTGCGGCGCATCGCTGAAAACATCCAGCGATGCCAGGAGGTATTGGGCCGGCGGATATCCATCGAAAACCCCAGTCATTACTTGCAGCTGCAGGGCCATGACTGGGACGAGATCGACTTTCTTGACGAACTGACACGTCGCACCGGTTGTGGTCTGCTGCTGGACATCAACAACGTCTATGTGAGTGCTCACAATCTGGGGTTCTCGGCAACTGCCTACCTGGACCGCTTTCCAGCGCAAGCCATCACAGAAATTCATCTGGCCGGGCACAGCGACGATGACCAAGGCAGCCTGTTGATCGACTCTCATGATGCGCAGGTGGTCGAGCCTGTATGGGCGCTGTACCGCAAACTGGTTTCCCGTGTCGGCCCGCGCCCGACCCTCATTGAACGTGACGACAAGCTTCCCCCGTTCACCGAACTGCTTGCTGAACGGTCCATCGCACAGTCGATCATGACTCGCCCAGGTGTATTGCCATGAACCTTTCCCTTGGTCAGTTCCAGCAAGCGTTCATCGAGGCTCTCTATTCCCGTCCCGCTCCTCAGCTTTCGGGAGTGACCGAACAAGCGGCGTTCGCGGTTTATCGCAACACGGTGTTGGCCGGCTGCGTGGATGCGCTGCGCGCAAACTTTCCGAGCGTGTGCACACTCGTCGGGCGCGCCTGGATGGATGAGACCGCGGCAGTCTATGCGCGGCAATTCCCCCCCAGCGATCCCCGGCTGATCTGCTACGGCGCGACCTTCCCGGATTTCCTCGAAGACATTCAGTCACAGCACGCTGTGCCGTATTTGGCGGAAGTCGCCCGCCTGGACCTGCGTTGGACAGAAGCCTTCAGTGCGCCGTACGAAACGTGCCTGAACCTTGTCGAGCTGGCAGGCATGACCCCCAGCGATCTTGATCACGGTTGCTTGCACCCCCGTGCCAGTGCTCGCTGGTACTGGTGCGAGGCGCACCCTGTTTACAGCCTGTGGCGCTGCGCCCGCGAGCAGGTTGCCTGGCCCGATGACCAGCCATGGGTGGGCGAAGGGGTGCTGTTTGTCGGCTCCGCTGATGGCGTATGCCACCAACCACTGGGAAAAGGTGGCCATGCGTTTCTCAAGGCCTGTGCTGCCGGACAGTCGCTGATGCAGGCCTCGGACCTGGCGCGACACGCTGAAACCGACCTGGATTTCACCGAGATGCTCGGGCACCTGATGACGGCCCAGGCTTTTCGCCCACTCGCTTTCACAGGAGAACACCATCATGGCTAGTGCCGATTTCACGCCCCCGGCCAGCAGCCTGCGGCGCGCCTGGAACCACGTTGCACAGAGCCTCGAGCGCCGTTTGAGCGATGACCTGTTGTGCCTGGTCGCCCGGTTCGGGATCGCCTCGATATTCTTTCTTTCAGGACGCACCAAAGTGGAGGGTTTCCTCACCCTTACACCCGGCACCTATGAGCTGTTCCGCACCGAGTACGCGCTGCCGCTACTCTCGCCCTGGCTTGCAGCGCACCTGGCCGCCTACGCTGAGCACTTGTTCCCGCTATTGCTGGTGCTCGGGCTGATGACCCGGCTATCGGCGCTGGCACTGCTGGGCATGACTCTGGTGATCGAAGTGTTCGTCTACCCCGATGCGTGGCCCACCCACCTGACCTGGGCAGGGCTCTTGCTGCTCCTGGTCGCCCGTGGCGCCGGCGCGTTTTCGCTGGATCATCTGCTGAAAGTGAGATGACCGAAGGCCATTGGCACCTCGCCAGTCCAGGCACCACATGTATCGTTTTCGCTACGTCGTAGCGAAAACGATACACACCCTCCTCGCCGTGGGTGCACAAGGGTTTGATGCTCAAACCCTTTTCCTCCCATGAGTATCTGTAACGATATCATTCCACACGAAAAATACGGCCTTCACCTCTATTTACGTAATCCATTGATAAATAAGACGTTTTATTGGTTGGCCGCATTATTGCTAAGGGAATCCTACCCTAAGAGCGCGGCGCCACCGCGCCCCCAACGCCCTGCTTCCCGAGGATTCCCCATGAGCGAGTTGCGTTTCACTGAAGATCACGAATGGCTGCGCGTCGAAGCCGATGGCAGCGTCACCGTGGGCATCACCGCCTACGCCCAGAATGCCCTTGGCGACGTGGTTTTCGTGCAACTGCCAGAGTTGCAGCAGTATGAGAAAGGCAGCGAAGCGTCCACCGTCGAATCGGTCAAGGCCGCCAGCGGCGTGTACATGCCACTGACGGGTGAAGTGGTCGAGGTCAACGGCCAGCTCGAAGACAGCCCGGAACTGGTCAACGAAGACCCGATGGGCGAAGGCTGGTTCTTCCGCTTCATCCCTGCCGATGCAGAAGCGGTAACCGCTCTGCTCGACCAGGACGCCTACGATCGCCTGCTCAAAGCCAACGACGACGCCTGAGGAATCCCGCCATGACCATCAACCTCGGCACCGCCAACGAATTCATCGCCCGTCACATAGGCCCGCGCGCCGCTGACGAACAGGCCATGCTCACTGCACTGGGCTTCGACTCGCTGGACGCCATGACCGCTGCGGTCATCCCCGACAGCATCAAAGGCACCAGCGTGCTTGGCTCGCACGACGGCCAGAGCGAGGCCGACGCACTCGCCGCACTCAAGGCCATCGCCGGCAAGAACCAGCTGTTCAAAAGCTACATCGGCCAAGGCTACTACAACACCCACACTCCGGCGCCGATTCTGCGCAACCTGCTGGAAAACCCGGCCTGGTACACCGCCTACACCCCGTATCAGCCAGAAATTTCCCAGGGCCGCCTGGAAGCGCTGCTGAACTTCCAGACCCTGATCAGCGACCTCACCGGCCTGCCGATCGCCAACGCCTCCTTGCTCGACGAAGCCACTGCTGCGGCCGAGGCCATGACCTTCTGCAAGCGCCTGTCGAAGAACAAGTCCAGCCATGCCTTCTTCGCCTCCGTGCACTGTCACCCGCAAACCCTCGACGTGCTGCGCACCCGTGCCGAGCCGCTGGGTATCGAGGTTGTGGTTGGCGACGAACGCGAGCTGGGCGATGTCAGCGCCTTCTTCGGCGCCCTGCTGCAATACCCGGCCAGCAACGGTGAAGTGTTCGACTACCGCGAGGTCGTACAGCGCTTCCATGCTGCCAACGCCCTGGTCGCCGTAGCGGCAGACCTGCTGGCCCTGACCCTGCTGACCCCACCGGGCGAATTCGACGCCGACGTGGCCATCGGCAGCGCCCAGCGCTTCGGCGTGCCACTGGGCTTCGGTGGCCCGCACGCGGCTTACTTCGCCACCCGCGACGCGTTCAAACGCGACATGCCTGGCCGCCTGGTCGGCGTGTCGATCGACCGCTTCGGCAAAACCGCCCTGCGTCTGGCCATGCAGACCCGCGAGCAGCACATTCGCCGCGAAAAGGCCACCAGCAACATCTGCACCGCCCAGGTGCTGCTGGCCAACATTGCCAGCATGTTCGCCGTGTACCACGGCCCTGCCGGCCTCAAGCGCATTGCCGAGCGCACCCACGCCCTGACCGCGATCCTCGCCGCCGGCCTGAAGGCGCTGGGCGTACAAGTGGTGGGCGCCAGCGCCTTCGATACCCTGACCCTGGCCACCGGCACTGCCACCGCCAGCCTGCATGACAAGGCACGCGCCCAGGGCATCAACCTGCGCCAGATCGATGCCGCCCATGTGGGCCTGTCTCTGGACGAAACCAGCACTCAGGCTGACGTCGAGTCGCTGTGGCAGCTGTTGGGTGGCGAGCAGGCACAGCCTGACTTCACCGCACTGGCCGCCAGCACCGGTTCCCTGCTGCCTGCTGCCCTGCTGCGCCAGTCGGCCATTCTCGAACACCCGGTGTTCAACCGCTACCACAGCGAAACCGAGCTGATGCGCTACCTGCGCCGCCTGGCCGACAAGGACCTGGCGCTGGACCGCAGCATGATCCCGCTGGGCTCGTGCACCATGAAGCTGAACGCCGCGAGCGAAATGATCCCGGTCACCTGGGCCGAGTTCGGCAACCTGCACCCATTCGCCCCGGCCGAGCAGAGCCAGGGCTACGTGCAGATGACCACCGAACTGGAGGCCATGCTATGCGCGGCCACTGGCTATGATGCCGTGTCGCTGCAGCCCAACGCCGGTTCGCAGGGCGAATACGCCGGGCTGTTGGCGATCCGCGCCTACCACCGCAGCCGTGGTGAAGGCCACCGCGATATCTGCCTGATCCCGTCGTCGGCCCATGGCACCAACCCGGCCACCGCACACATGGCTGGCATGCGTGTTGTGGTTACCGCCTGTGACGCCCGTGGCAACGTCGATGTCGAGGACCTGCGCGCCAAAGCCATCGAGCACCGCGAGCGCCTGGCTGCAATCATGATCACCTACCCGTCGACCCACGGCGTGTTCGAGGAAGCGATCGGCGAAATCTGCGCGATCATCCACGACAACGGTGGCCAGGTGTATATCGATGGCGCCAACATGAACGCCATGGTCGGACTGTGCGCACCCGGCAAGTTCGGCGGCGACGTTTCCCACCTGAACCTGCACAAGACCTTCTGCATCCCGCACGGTGGTGGTGGCCCGGGCGTTGGCCCGATTGGCGTCAAGTCGCACCTGGCGCCGTTCCTGCCAGGCCATGCCCAGCTGGAAAACACCCAGGGCGCGGTATGCGCTGCGCCCTTCGGTAGCGCCAGCATCCTGCCAATCACATGGATGTATATCCGCATGATGGGCGGTGCCGGCCTCAAACGTGCCTCGCAGATGGCAATCCTCAACGCCAACTACATCGCCCGCCGCCTGGAAGAGCACTATCCTGTTCTGTATACCGGCGGTAACGGCCTGGTGGCTCACGAGTGCATTCTCGACCTGCGCCCACTGAAGGACACCAGCGGCATCAGTGTCGACGACGTGGCCAAGCGGTTGATCGACTTCGGCTTCCACGCTCCGACCATGTCCTTCCCGGTGGCTGGCACGCTGATGATCGAACCGACCGAGAGTGAGTCCAAAGAAGAACTGGACCGCTTCTGCAACGCCATGATCCAGATCCGCGAAGAAATC
Organism: Pseudomonas sp. YQ_6; assembly: GCF_043103245.1. NCBI lineage: Bacteria > Pseudomonadati > Pseudomonadota > Gammaproteobacteria > Pseudomonadales > Pseudomonadaceae > Pseudomonas > Pseudomonas sp. YQ_6. Next base: position 19,195 of record NZ_JBICJR010000057.1, on the reverse strand, counting down.
CGCGCGGTGGAGAACGGTAGCCTGGACAAGGACGACAACCCGCTGAAAAACGCACCGCATACTGCGGCTGAGTTGGTTGGCGAATGGACCCATGGCTACAGCCGCGAGCAGGCGGTATACCCCCTGGCGAGCCTGGTGGAAGGCAAGTACTGGCCGCCGGTCGGCCGGGTCGACAACGTGTTCGGCGACCGCAACCTGGTGTGCGCCTGCCCGTCGATCGAGAGCTATCAGGACGTCTGATAGCCCCACCCCGCCACCTGGCTTGGGTGGCGGGCTCTGTGTAGGAGCGGGTTCACCCGCGAATGCGATGGTGTCTATACCGCCGCATTCGCGGGTAAACCGCTCCTACAGGGCTCAACGTCCGCCCAACAAACTGGCAGGAGGTCAACATGTCACTGAGCGTCTTCGACCTGTTCAAGATCGGCATCGGTCCCTCCAGCTCCCACACGGTCGGCCCGATGCGCGCCGCTGCGCGGTTTGCCGAAGGGCTGCGCCGTGACGGCCTGCTGGCCCGCACCGCCAGCGTCAAAGCCGAGCTGTATGGCTCACTGGGCGCCACAGGCAAAGGCCACGGCAGTGACAAAGCCGTGCTGCTGGGCCTTGAAGGCGAACACCCGGACATTATCGACACCGACAGCATTCCCGCCCGCCTTCAGGTCATCCGCGACAGCGGACGCATCAACCTGCTGGGCGAGCAAAGCATTGCGTTCATCGAAAAGCAGCACCTGGCGATGATCCGCAAGCCCTTGGACTACCACCCCAATGGCATGATCTTCCGCGCGTTCGACGACGCAGGCCTGCAAATCCGAAGCCGCGAGTACTACTCGGTTGGCGGTGGTTTCGTGGTCGACGAGGACGCTGCCGGCCACGACCGCATCGTCGAGGACACAACGGTGCTGGCCTATCCGTTCAAGACCGCCAAGGCGCTCCTCGGCCACTGCACCGCGCATGACCTGTCGGTGAGCCAGGTGATGCTGGCCAACGAGTCCGCCTGGCGCCCTGAAGCAGAAACCCGAGCCGGGCTGCTGCGCATCTGGCAGGTGATGCAAGATTGCGTCACGGCAGGTTGCCAGCATGAGGGCATATTGCCAGGAGGGCTCAAGGTCAAACGCCGCGCGCCGGCCCTGTACCGCCAACTGAGCGGCCACCCGGAAGCCAGCCTGCGTGACGCCCTGTCTGTGCTCGACTGGGTCAACCTCTACGCCTTGGCGGTGAACGAGGAAAACGCCAATGGCGGTCGTGTGGTCACCGCCCCTACCAACGGCGCAGCGGGCATCGTCCCGGCAGTCCTTCACTACTACATGCGCTTCGTCCCCGGTGCCAGCGAGGACGGGGTGGTGCGCTTTCTGCTCACTGCCGCAGCCATCGGCATCCTGTACAAGGAAAACGCCTCCATCTCCGGGGCCGAAGTGGGCTGCCAGGGCGAGGTCGGCGTCGCCTGCTCGATGGCCGCCGGGGCGCTGTGCGAAGTGATGGGCGGCAGCGTGCAGCAGGTGGAGAACGCCGCCGAAATAGGCATGGAACACAACCTGGGCCTGACCTGCGACCCGATCGGCGGCCTCGTGCAGGTGCCCTGTATCGAGCGCAATGCGATGGGCTCGGTGAAGGCCATCAACGCGGTCCGCATGGCCCTGCGCGGCGACGGGCAGCACTACGTGTCGCTGGACAAGGTCATCCGCACCATGCGCCAGACCGGCGCCGACATGAAAAGCAAATACAAAGAGACCGCCCGTGGCGGCCTGGCCGTCAACATCATCGAATGTTGACCCGACAACAACACCAAGGAGTCACCGATGTCCGAAACACTGCTCAAGACCCCACTGCACGCCCTGCACCTGGAATTGGGTGCGCGCATGGTGCCGTTCGCCGGCTACGACATGCCGGTGCAGTACCCGCTGGGCGTGCTCAAGGAGCACCTGCACACCCGCGAGCAGGCCGGCCTGTTCGACGTCTCGCACATGGGCCAGATCATTCTGCGAGGCGCTGACGCCGCCAAGGCGCTGGAAAGCCTGGTACCGGTGGACATCATCGACCTGCCGGTGGGCATGCAGCGCTATGCCATGTTCACCAATGAGCAAGGCGGCATTCTCGATGACCTGATGGTGGCCAACCTGGGCGACGACACGCTGTTCCTGGTGGTCAACGCTGCCTGCAAGGACCAGGACCTGGCTCACCTGCAATCCCACATTGGCAACCGTTGCGAGGTGCAGCCGCTGTTCGAGGAGCGTGCCCTGCTCGCCCTGCAAGGCCCGGCTGCAGTCAAGGTGCTGGAACGCCTGGCCCCAGAAGTGGCCGGCATGACCTTCATGCAGTTCCGCCGAGTAACACTGCTGGAGGTGGACTGCTTCGTCAGCCGCTCGGGCTACACCGGCGAAGACGGCTACGAGATCTCGGTACCGGTCAACGCTGCCGACGCCCTGGCTCGCCGCCTGCTGGCCGAGCCGGAAGTACAGCCGATCGGCTTGGGCGCACGCGACTCGCTGCGCCTGGAAGCTGGCCTGTGCCTGTATGGCCATGACATGAACAGCGAGACTACGCCGATCGAAGCCAGCCTGCTGTGGGCGATTTCCAAAGTGCGCCGTGCCGATGGTGCACGCGCAGCGGGTTTCCCGGGCGCCGAGGCGATCTTCACCCAACAGCGCGATGGCGTGGCGCGCAAACGTGTCGGCCTGTTGCCGCAAGAGCGCACGCCAGTACGTGAGGGTGCGGATATAGTAGATGCCAACGACAAACCGGTAGGCAAAGTGTGCAGCGGCGGATTTGGCCCGACACTCGGCGCACCGGTTGCAATGGGTTATATCGATAGTGAACATAGCGCCCTCGACACGCCACTTTTTGCTGTCGTGCGCGGCAAGAAGGTGGCCTTGAAAGTCAGTAAAATGCCTTTCGTGACACCACGTTACTACCGTGGCTGAAACGGCTTTGTGAGGGTTTTGGGCAGCGTAGACATATTCGTTTTCGAACCTGCACAATAACTTTTGAACATGGCGCCAGGCCAGGCGCCATGCCGTTTCCGACAAATCGGTCGGTTATCGGCAAGCCGCCAGTTTTCCATACGACCAAGGGCTTGTTTTTCGCTCGGGAGTTGGCGTAGAGTCACTGCACTGTGTTTGCATGGGTCGCAACAGTTCGTGACCTGGGCCAGTAGCCGAGATTTGCTACAACCCGTTCGACGTCTCTTACTTCCTGCAACCCAGCCCAGTAATCTTTCGCTTACAAAAAAGTGCGAAAGTAACTGTCATCAAAATTTAAGTTTCATAGGAAATAAGACAATGGCTGAGCGTCAGAAGGGTACCGTCAAGTGGTTCAATGACGAAAAAGGTTACGGCTTCATCACCCCAGAAAGCGGTCCGGATCTCTTCGTTCACTTCCGCGCTATCGAAGGCAACGGCTTCAAGAGCCTGAAAGAAGGCCAGCAAGTCACCTTCGAAGCAGTCCAGGGCCAGAAAGGCATGCAGGCTGACAAGGTTCAACCTGTCTGATCCAGCGCCAGACTTTGAAAAGCCCCTGCCAAGTGCAGGGGCTTTTTTTTGCCCGTAGAATAGTGGGCTCGTCTTTTGGAGCGTCCTGCATGTCCAAGCCTCTACTCACTCCCCAGGGAGATTTTCCGCCGGTCGGCCTGGGCCGGCGCCTGGCAGCGATGTTCTATGACTTTTTACTGTGCACCGCACTGCTGATCGTGACCGCCGGCGCCTACAAGATGATTCAGATGTCGATCATCGGCGAAGCACGCATGCGCGAGCTGACCGAGGCCGGCGCACTGGATGGCGACCCATTGCTGTCTACGGTATTGCTGTTTGCCCTGTTCGGCTTCTTTGCCAAGTTCTGGACCCACGGCGGGCAGACGCTGGGTATGCAGGTATGGGGCGTTCGGGTGCAGAATGCCGATGGCTCGGCCATCAGCCTGTGGCAGGCGCTGTTGCGGTTCGTCGTGTCGATCGCCTCATGGCTGTGCCTGGGGCTGGGTTTTTTCTGGGTGCTGATCGACAAGCGCAAGCGTGGTTGGCATGACATCTATTCGGAAAGCCAGCTGGTGCGAGTGCCTAAACAGAAGAAATGAGCCAGAGGATTGGAGTTGCCGGTTCGGGCCGTTTCCTGATGCCTGCGCGATACCTGTAGGAGCGGGTTTACCCGCGAAGAGGCCGGGCCAGATTAACACCCATGAAAAAGCCGACCCTGAGGTCGGCTTTCTTGTGCAGCTCAGGCTATTAACCTGCCCGGCGCAACAACCACACACCGGCCAAGGCACAGATGCCCGCTGGTATCACCACCGCCAGCAGTGGCGGGAAGCCGAATACCTGGCTCGACGGCCCAAGCAGGTCCTGGCCAATGCGAAACACGAAGCCCACCAGTACACCCGTGAACACGCGCTGACCAAGGGTTACCGAACGCAGCGGGCCAAAGATGAACGAGATCGCCATCAGCACCAGGGCCGCCGTTACCATCGGCTGCAGCACCTTGGTCCAGAACGCCAGCCAGTAGCGGGAGTTGTTCAGCCCCTGATCAGACAAGTAGTGGATGTAATCCCACAACCCGGTAATCGAAAGCGACTCCGGCGCGAGGATCACGGTATTGAGCAGTTCTGGCGTGAGCGAAACATCCCAGCGCTCCTCCGGCGCGTTGACCACCTCGGTGTGGTCGCCGCGGAAGTAGGTGGTACGCACATCGGCGAGCAGCCAGTGGTCGTTCTGGTACTGCGCACGGCGGGCAAAGCTCGAGGTGACAATCTTGCGCTCGCTGTCGAAGCGGTAGCGGGTCACGCCCAGCAGCAGGCCATCGGGCTGTACGGCGTTGATGTGCACGTACTCCTCGCCCTGGCGGTGCCACATGCCACGTTTTGAGCTTTGTGCTTCACCACCACCCTGGGCCAGGGAACGGTCGGCCTGGGCCTTGTTCTCGGTCACCGGTGCCACATATTCGCCAATCAGCAGCCCCACCAGCATCAGCACCAGCATCGGCTTCATCACCGCCCAGACGATACGGCCGATGGACACGCCGGCCGCACGCATGATGGTCAGCTCGCTGCTGCTGGCCAGACTGCCCAGGCCGATCAGGCAACCGATCAGGGCGGCCATTGGCAGCATTTCATACAGCCGCCGAGGTGCGGTAAGCAGGACGAAGTTGCCCGCTTCCATCACCGTGTAGGTGTCACTCAGGTCGCCCATTTCATCGATGAAGGCGAAAAGCGAAGCCAGGCCGAGGATGATCCCCAGCACCGCCAGGATGGCCAGCAGCACGCTCTGGCCGATGTAGCGATCGAGCTTAGCCATGGGCCACCTCCGCACGGCGGGCGGCACGTTTCAGGCGCAGCGGCTCCCAGTACATCAGGCCAAGGCCGATCAGCAGGAACAGGCCGTGGACCCACCACATGCCCAGGGCGATCGGCAGTTTGCCCTTCTCGAGGGCGCCGCGTACGGAAATCAGCATTGTCAGGTAGGCCATGTACAGAAGAATTGCCGGCAGCAGCTTGAGGAAGCGGCCCTGGCGCGGGTTGACCCGCGACAGTGGCACCGCCAGCAGGGTGACGACGAACACCAGGATCGGCAGCGACAGCCGCCATTGCAGCTCGGCGCGCTCACGCAGGCCCTCCTTGCCGATCAGTTCGGAGGTGGGAAGCGCTTCGCGCTCGGTCACTTCCTCGGCGACTTCCGGCTTGGGCAGCAGCACACCGTAGGTGTCGTACTTGATGGCGCGATAGTCGGCCTGGCCCGGGTTACCGTCGTAGCGGTAACCGTTTTCCAGCACCAGGTAGCGGTTGCCGTCGGCCTGGATTTCCTGGTGGCCTTTCTCGGCGACCAACACCGACGGGGCGCGATCCTTGGTCTTGTCCTGGTTGAAGCGCTTCTCGGAGATGAACACCCCGCCCAGGTTGATGCGGTCATCCGACAGTTGCTCGGTATAGGTTACCCGCGAGCCATCACGCAAGGTCTGGAAGCGGCCCGGGACCAAGGTGTCGAACTCGGTCAGGGCATCCTGCTGGCTGATGATCTGCTGCACCTGGGCAACGCCCAGGGGGGCCAGGCTCAGGCTCAGCCAGGCCACCAGCAGGGCAACCAGGGCAGCCGGCGCCATGGTCATGCCCAGCAGGCGCTGCTGGCTCATGCCAGTGGCCGACAGCACGGTCATCTCGCTTTCCAGGTACAGGCGCCCGTAAGCCAGGAGGATGCCGAGGAACAGCCCCAGAGGCAGGATCAGTTGCAGGAAGCCTGGCAAGCGGAAGCCCATGATCAGGAACAACACGCCAGGGTCGAGCACGCCCTGGGCAGCCTGGGCCAGGTACTTGATGAAGCGCCCGCTCATGATGATCACCAACAGCACAGCGCTGACGGCGCTCAAGGTGACCAGGACCTCGCGGGACAGATAACGAAAGACGATCAAACCAGACACTCCTGGGTTGTCAGGGCGGACTGCCATGCAATGGCGCCAAACAATGACTTAGTACATCCAAGACCAATGCCGGTTCGCCAAAGGCGAACCTCCATGTAAAGTGCGCGCATTATCCTGTGATTGACCGCCCCTGTCACTTGGCCGCGTACGAAGGCGCACATCGGGGTTGTCAGCACGCTTGCCACAGGCTCAAACTGGCAGCTTTTCCGCTGGTGCGCGACGACGCGGCCAGGCCCGTCCAGAGCGCTGGAACACACAGCGCCATTCGTATCGATCATTCGGGGATCCTGACATGGAACTGGTTGTAAAAAGCGTAGCTGCTGCATCTGTAAAAACCGCCACCCTGGTCCTTCCAATCGGTGAAAAACGCAAGCTCGGCGCTGTTGCCCAGGCTGTCGACCAGGCCTGCGAAGGCGCCATCAGCGCCGTGCTCAAACGCGGCGACCTGGCCGGCAAACCGGGCCAGACCCTGCTGCTACAGAACCTTCCGGGCCTGAAGGCCGAGCGCGTGCTGCTGGTGGGCAGCGGCAAGGAAGAAGCCCTTGGCGACCGCGCCTGGCGCAAACTGGTGGCCAGTGTCGCTGGCGTGCTCAAGGGCCTGAACGGCGCTGACGCAGTACTGGCCCTGGACGATATCGCGGTCAGCAACCGCGACGCCCATTACGGCAAGTACCGCCTGCTGGCCGAAACCCTGCTGGACGGCGAATATGTGTTCGACCGTTTCAAAAGCCAGAAAGCCGAGCCGCGTGCGCTGAAAAAGGTCACCCTGCTGGCCGACAAAGCCGGCCAGGCCGAAGTCGAGCGTGCGGTCAAGCATGCCAGCGCCATCGCCAGCGGTATGGCCTTCACCCGCGACCTCGGCAACCTGCCGCCCAACCTTTGCCACCCAAGCTTCCTGGCCGAACAGGCGAGAGAGCTGGGCAAGGCGCACAAGGCCCTCAAGGTTGAAGTACTGGACGAGAAAAAGATCAAGGACCTGGGCATGGGCGCGTTCTACGCCGTGGGCCAGGGCAGCGACCAGCCGCCACGCCTGATCGTGCTCAATTACCAGGGCGGCAAAAAGGCCGACAAGCCATTCGTGCTGGTGGGTAAAGGCATTACCTTCGACACCGGCGGCATCAGCCTCAAGCCAGGCGCCGGCATGGATGAAATGAAGTACGACATGTGCGGCGCCGCCAGCGTGTTCGGCACCCTGCGTGCAGTGCTCGAGCTGCAACTGCCGATCAACCTGGTGTGCCTGCTGGCCTGCGCCGAGAACATGCCAAGCGGCGGTGCCACCCGCCCAGGTGACATCGTCACCACCATGAGCGGCCAGACCGTGGAAATCCTCAACACCGACGCTGAAGGCCGTCTGGTGCTGTGCGACACCCTGACCTACGCCGAGCGCTTCAAGCCGCAGGCGGTCATCGACATCGCCACCCTGACGGGCGCATGCATCGTCGCCCTGGGCAGCCACACCTCCGGCCTGATGGGCAATAACGACGACCTGGTCGGGCAGTTGCTCGATGCCGGCAAGCGCGCCGACGACCGTGCCTGGCAATTGCCGCTGTTCGAGGAATACCAGGAGCAACTGGACAGCCCGTTCGCCGACATGGGCAACATCGGTGGGCCGAAGGCCGGTACGATCACCGCGGGTTGCTTCCTGTCGCGCTTCGCCAAAGCGTACAACTGGGCGCACATGGACATTGCCGGTACCGCCTGGGTCAGTGGCGGCAAGGACAAAGGCGCCACTGGCCGCCCGGTACCTCTGCTGACCCAGTACCTGCTGGACCGCGCTGGCGCCTGAAGCCGTGAAGCCGGTGGTGCCTTGCGCGCCACCGGCCGGCGATTCCCACCATGAGCAAAGTCGACTTCTACATTCTGCCCACCGACTCGCTATCGGCGCGGCTCGATTTCGCCTGCAAGCTGTGCGAGAAGGCCTGGCGCCTCGGCCACCGGGTCTATCTGCACTGCCAGGATGCAGAACAGCGCATTGAACTGGACCAACGCTTGTGGCGCTTCAAGGGCGAGGCCTTCGTGCCCCACGACCTCGCCGAGGTGCATGCCGATGCTGACGTGGTTCTGGGCCTGACTGACAACGCCGGCGAGCACCACGGTCTGCTGATCAACCTCGGCGCCAGCGTGCCGGGCTTTGTCGGGCAGTTCGAGCGGGTGGCCGAAATCGTTGTTGAAGAGCCGGCTATCCGCCAATCAGCCCGTGAGCGATTCCGTTTCTACCGCGAACAGGGCTATGCTCTGCAAGACCACCGCTTACAGCGACTTTGACGACGATGGACAAGCCCTCCCCTTTGCCCGATTCCGCCCATCTGCTCGATGACCTCGAGTCGATCCGTCAGCTGCTTGGCGACGCCGACCTGCAACCGCCACTGCTCACCGAGACGGTAGAGCAGATTCCGTTGCTGCTGGACGAAGCCGCCAGCGACCCCGCGGCGCCCGCCGAGCCGGTAGCTGCCGAGCCCGAGGACGACCCGCAGACCCGCCGCCAGGACACCCTGCTGCACCTGGAAAGCGAGCTGCGCGCCGCAGCACAGATGATCATGCAGGACGTGATCAACGACTTTACCCCGCATATCGAGAACGAAATCAAGCGCCGGCTGGATGCGCGGATCGAGCGGCTGATCAAGCGTTCCGAGTAGAACCGGCAACGGTGTCGCCTGCTTCGCGGGCGCGCCCGCTCCCACAGGTTCGAAGCCTGCGCTTTGCCCGCGAAGCAGGCGACTCTGTTCCGACAGTTGTCAGCAGCTTGTCGCCTGCGGCCCCCAGCTTGGTTATACTTCCCGGCTTTCCCGAATAAATGCACAGGGTCCCGCCGCGCATGGATAAGACCTACCAGCCGCACGCAATCGAAACTTCCTGGTACAACACCTGGGAGTCCGAGAACTATTTCGCTCCACAAGGTGCAGGCGAGTCCTACACCATCATGATCCCGCCGCCGAACGTAACCGGCAGCCTGCACATGGGCCACGGGTTCAACAACGCGATCATGGACGCCCTGATCCGTTTCCGCCGCATGCAAGGCCGCGACACCCTGTGGCAGCCGGGTACCGATCACGCGGGTATCGCCACGCAGATGCTGGTCGAGCGCCAACTTGAAGCCAAAGGCCAGAACCGTCATGACCTGGGCCGCGAAAAGTTCCTGGAAAAAGTCTGGGAATGGAAGGATCAGTCCGGTGGCAACATCAGCCGCCAGATTCGCCGCCTGGGCTCGTCAGTAGACTGGAGCCGCGAGCGCTTCACGATGGACGACGGCCTCTCCGAAGCGGTAAAGGAAGCGTTCGTGCGCCTGCATGAAGACGGCCTTATCTACCGTGGCAAGCGCCTGGTCAACTGGGACACCAAGCTGCACACAGCCATCTCCGACCTCGAAGTGGAAAACCACGATGAGAAAGGCCACCTGTGGAACCTGCGCTACCCGCTGGCCGACGGCGCCAAGACCGCCGAAGGCCAGGACTACCTGGTAGTTGCCACCACGCGCCCGGAAACCCTGCTGGGTGACGCTGCCGTGGCCGTCAACCCGAACGACGAACGCTATCAGGCACTGATTGGCAAATTCGTCGAACTGCCATTGGTCGGCCGCCGCATCCCGATCATCGCCGATGACTACTGCGACCCCGAGTTCGGTACCGGTTGCGTGAAGATCACCCCGGCCCACGACTTCAACGACTACGAAGTCGGCAAGCGTCACAACCTGCCGCTGCTGAACATCTTCGACAAGAACGCCTTCGTGCTGGCCAGCGCCCAGGCCTTCAACCTCGACGGCAGCGTTAACGAGCAGGTCGACACCCAACTGCCGGCCCAGTACGCCAACCTTGACCGCTTTGTCGCGCGCAAGCAGATCGTCGCCGACCTGGACGCCCAGGGCCTGCTGGTCAGCATCGACGACCACGCCCTGAAAGTGCCGAAAGGCGACCGCTCCGGCACGGTCATCGAGCCGTGGCTGACCGACCAGTGGTACGTTTCCACCAAGCCGCTGGCAGAGCCTGCCATCGCCGCCGTAGAAGATGGCCGCATCCAGTTCGTGCCCAAGCAATACGAGAACATGTACTTCTCCTGGATGCGCGATATCCAGGACTGGTGCATCAGCCGCCAACTGTGGTGGGGCCACCGCATTCCAGCGTGGTACGACGAGGCCGGCCAGGTCTACGTTGGCCGCAACGAGGAAGAAGTGCGCGCCAAACACAAGCTGGGCGCCGACGTGGTCCTGCGTCAGGATGACGACGTACTCGACACCTGGTTCAGCTCGGGCCTGTGGACATTCTCCACCCTGGGCTGGCCGGAACAGACCGAATTCCTCAAGAAGTTCCACTCCACCGACGTGCTGGTGACTGGCTTCGACATCATCTTCTTCTGGGTTGCGCGCATGATCATGCTGACCATGCACCTGATCAAGAACGAAGACGGCACCCCGCAGGTACCGTTCAAGACCGTGTACGTACACGGCCTGGTACGGGACGGCCAGGGCCAGAAGATGTCCAAGTCCAAAGGCAACGTGCTGGACCCGCTGGACATCGTCGACGGTATTACCCTCGACGCCCTGCTGGAAAAACGCACCAGCGGCATGATGCAGCCCAAGCTTGCCGAGAAGATCGCCAAGCAGACCAAGGCCGAGTTCCCCGAAGGTATTGCCAGCTACGGCACCGACGCCCTGCGCTTCACCTTCTGCTCGCTGGCTTCGACAGGCCGCGACATCAAGTTCGACATGGGCCGCGTCGAAGGCTACCGCAACTTCTGCAACAAGATCTGGAACGCTGCCCGCTACGTCCTGGACAAGGGCGAAGACTGCGGCCAGAACGGCGAAGCTTACGAGCTGTCGCTGGCCGACCGCTGGATCATCTCGCAGCTTCAGCGTACCGAAGCTGAAGTAACCCGCCAGCTGGAGCAGTTCCGCTTCGACCTGGCCAGCCAGGCGCTGTACGAATTCATCTGGAACCAGTACTGCGACTGGTACCTGGAGCTGTCCAAACCGGTACTGTGGGACGAAAATGCCCCGGTAGAGCGCGCTCGCGGCACTCGCCGCACCCTGGTGCGCGTACTGGAAGTGGCACTGCGTCTTGCACATCCGTTCATGCCGTTCATCACCGAAGAAATCTGGCAGCGCATCGCGCCGCTGGCCGGCATCGACGGCAAGACCATCATGCTGCAGCCATGGCCAGTGGCCAACGAAGCACGCATTGACGCCGCTGCCGAAGGCGACATCGAGTGGCTGAAAGAGTTGATGGTCGGCCTGCGCAATATCCGCGCCGAAATGAACATCGGCCCGGGCAAGCCGCTGCCGCTGTTCCTGAAGAACGCCAACGCCGACGACCAGCGCCGCCTGCAGGAAAACGAAGCGCTGCTGAAGAAGCTGGCCAAGGTCGAGTCGTTCACCGTACTGGGTGATGCCGACGAAGCGCCGCTGTCCGCTACCGCCCTGGTCGGTGACCTGCAGGTGCTGGTGCCAATGGCCGGGCTGATCGACAAGGATGCCGAGCTGGCGCGCCTGAACAAGGAAATCCAGCGTCTGCAAGGTGAAGTGCAACGTGTTGGCGGCAAGCTGTCCAACGCAGCCTTCGTCGACAAGGCCCCGCCTGCGGTGATCGAGAAGGAACGCGCCAAGCTGGCCGAGTCCGAACAGGCCCTGGCCAACTTCACCGAGCAGCATGCGCGGATTGCAGCGCTGTAATCACTAGAGAGACCGTTGGGGTCGCTGCACGGCCCTTTCGCGACACAAGGCCGCTCCCACAGGACGGCGCCAACCTTCAAGGCGCCACCACCCTGTGGGAGCGGCCTTGTGTTGCGAAAGGGCTGCGTAGCAGCCCCAGGTTCTTCAAGCCACCGCTCGTATAGGGCTGGACACTGCCATGACCCCGAACAAACCCACCCTGCACCCTCGCAACCGCCACCAGGGTCGCTACGACTTCCCCAGCCTGATCAAGGCACACCCTGATCTGGCCCGTTTCACCATCACCAACCCCCACGGCAAGCCCAGCATCGACTTTGCCAACCCCGAAGCCGTCCGCGTGTTCAACCGTGCACTGCTCAAGGCCCAGTACGGCATCCAGCATTGGGACATCCCGGCCGATTACCTGTGCCCGCCCATTCCTGGCCGTGCCGACTACATCCACGTAGCCGCCGATCTGTTGGCCGATGACAATGCCGGCGACGTCCCAAGGGGCGCCCAAGTGCGCGCGCTGGACATCGGCGTGGGGGCCAACTGCATCTATCCACTGCTGGGCTACAGCGACTACCGCTGGCGCTTCCTCGGCTCGGACATCGACCCGGTGGCTCTGGCCTCGGCCAAGGCTATCGTCCAGGCCAATGGCCTGGGCAAAGCCATTAACCTGCGCCAGCAGGCCAACCGAGCGCACATCCTCAGCGGCCTGCTGCAGGAGGGCGAACGCTTCGACCTGACCCTGTGCAACCCGCCCTTCCACGCCTCACGCGACGAAGCCACCCGCGGCAGCCAGCGCAAATGGAAGAACCTCGGCAAACAGGACCCCAAACGCAAGCTGCCCGTGCTGAACTTCGGTGGTCAGAACAATGAACTGTGGTGCGAAGGTGGCGAAATCCGCTTTGTCACCCAGCTGATTGGCGAAAGCGTGCAGTACGCCGAACGGGTACTTTGGTTCACCAGCCTGGTATCCAAGGCCAGCAACCTGCCGGGCATCGAGGCCGCGTTGAAGAAGTCCGGCGCCAAGGCCGTACGCATCATTGAGATGGGCCAGGGGCAGAAACAGAGCCGCATGGTCGCCTGGAGCTTCCATGACGACGCCGCACGCCAGGCCTGGCACGCCCAGCGTAAATCACAGGCATGAAAAAACCGCGCCCAGGCAAGCCGGGCGCGGTTTCGTCAAAGCAACAATTACTTGTTGATGGCGTCGGTCAGCACTTTGGCTGGAACGAACTTGACGACTTTCTTGGCAGCGATTTCGATGGCAGCGCCAGTCGAAGGGTTGCGGCCGGTACGGGCAGGACGCTCGGAGACTTTCAGCTTGCCGATGCCTGGCAGAGTGATTTCAGCGCCGTTTTCCAGTTGGTCAGCAACGATCTGGCCCAGTTGCTCCAGAGCGTTCTTGGCGGTGGCTTTTGGCGCGGCGATCGATTCGGCGATGTCGGCAATCAGTTGGTCTTTGGTCAATGCCATGGTGGTGTTCCTTCCCTATCAAATTCGATGGTTAAGCAGCGGACTACGACGTTATCGGGCCAGCCCCTTGAAATGGAGGGCCGCGCCAATTGCGTATGTAGATACGAAAATCGGCGTTTGGTTCGACACGACGAAAGCATGCTGCCAGCAATGCGCCACACGAGGGGCGCAAGACCGCGCAAAACTACCACATGAATGGATAAATATCCGCTTCGCACTTTGATTAAATGCAGGTTTTTCGGGGGTTTCAGCTGAAAACACACAAAATTGAACAAAAAACGAACAACCGACATATCTGCCAACATACGGCCACTGCATCACCTCAGGTCTAGGTTAAACTTGGCAACTTTTGCAGCTCGCCGAGAATTCCATGCCAATCCGTCATTGCATCGTTCACCTGATCGACAAAAAGCCCGATGGCAGCCCCGCCGTGCTGCATGCTCGCGACTCCGAACTGGCTGCCTCCGATGCCATCGAAAACCTCCTGGCCGACCTCAATGACAGCTACAACGCCAAGCAAGGCAAGGCCTGGGGCTTTTTCCACGGCGAATCGGGCGCCTACCCGCTGAGCGGCTGGCTGAAGCAGTACCTGGATGAAGAAAAAGACTTCACCGCCTTCAGCCGCGTGGCTGTCGAGCATCTGCAGAAGCTGATGGAAGAGTCCAACCTGTCCACCGGCGGCCACATCCTGTTTGCCCACTATCAGCAAGGCATGACCGAGTACCTGGCAATCGCCCTGCTGCACCATAGCGAAGGCGTGGCGGTGAATGCCCAGCTCGACGTGACCCCTTCCCGTCACCTCGACCTTGGCCAGCTGCACCTGGCAGCACGCATCAACCTGTCGGAGTGGAAGAACAACCAGAACTCCAGGCAGTATATTTCGTTCATCAAGGGCAAGAACGGCAAGAAGGTGTCGGATTACTTCCGCGACTTCATCGGCTGCCAGGAAGGCGTCGACGGCCCGGGCGAAACCCGCACCCTGCTCAAGGCCTTCAGCGATTTCGTCGAAAGCGAAGACCTGCCGGAAGAATCCGCCCGCGAAAAGACCCAGACCCTGGTCGAGTACGCCACCACCCAGACCAAGCTGGGCGAGCCGGTGACGCTCGAAGAGCTGTCCAGCCTGATCGACGAGGACCGCCCCAAAGCGTTCTACGACCACATCCGCAACAAGGACTACGGCCTGTCGCCGGAAATTCCTGCTGACAAACGCACCCTCAATCAGTTCCGCCGTTTCACCGGGCGTGCCGAGGGGCTGTCGATCAGCTTCGAGGCACATCTGCTGGGGGACAAGGTAGAGTATGACGAAGCAGCGGGGACCTTGATCATCAAGGGGCTGCCGACAACCTTGGTGGATCAGCTGAAGCGCCGCAAGGACTGATTTCCCCCAAGCCGCCAAAGGAGGCCACCAGTGCCTCCTTCGCCGACTTGCGCAGCCGCTTCACCAACCGCTCCTGGCGCAGCGCCGCGCCCTTGTCCGGCCACTGCTCCACATACACCAGCGCCTGGGCCGGGCTGGTCTTGAAATAGCGGGCGCCCTGCCCTTTCTGATGCGCGGCGAACCGACGCTGCGGGTCATCGCTGATGCCGCAATACAACGAGCCATTGGCTGCCCTTACCAGATAGACAAACCAGGGCTTACCAACGGCAGGTTCGACGACTTCACTCACCCTGGGCCTGCTGGAATGCGCGCAACCCCTTGAATGCCTGCAGGCGGACCTTGTTCTGCATCAGCGGCGACCACCCCAGCAGCATTCCAGGAACACCCAACGCTTGCCGCGACCAGCGCCACAGGTCAAAGGTGTCGTCATGCTGGCAAATCAGGCCATCACGAATGACAAAGCGTGCCTGGATATCGTTGACCACAACACGGCCGGTCTGGCTGAACAGGTAGGTAGCCACCCAGTGCGCGCTGCCACTGTGCTCATCTGCGCGTATGCTGTCGAATGTCAGGGTGAAGTTCTTGGCGCGGGTGGTGAGCATCCGCCACATATCGCCTGCGTCCTTGCCGCGCAGGGTGCCGAACACCGGGTCGCTGAAAACGATATCGTTGCTGTAGCAGGCCAGCATGGCGTCGGCATCCAGGCGCTGGAAAGCCTGGTAGAAACGGGTAATCAGGGCGCGGTTGGCATCGCTCATTGGGGGCTGGTCCGTCCTAGGTTCGAAAACTGCACGATAATCTGCCCCGGTGGCTTATGCCAGTCCCGCCCTCTTGGCAGGCACGAGGACAGGACTGCTAAAACAGGCCTCAGACTTTTTCGCAGGTCGCCTGCACATGCAGCGCCCGCCCGGCACCCAGCCCAAATACGACGGCACCAACGCCCAGCACCGCAAAAATCCAACCCAGTGCCGCCCAGCCGCCGGTCAGGTCATGCACCAGCCCCACCGCAAAAGGCCCCATCGAGGCCAGGGTATAACCCACCCCTTGGGCCATGCTCGACAAGTTCGCCGCCACGTGGGCGTCCTTCGAGCGCAGCACGATCAAGGTCAGCGCCAGGGCAAAGGTACCGCCCTGCCCCAGGCCCAGCACAATGGCCCACCCCCACAGTCCGGAAAGTGGCGCATACAGGCAACCGAACAGCCCCGCCAGCGTACCCGACATGACCACCACGATTGCCAGCCGCTGGTCCTTGCCGCGGGTGGCCAGCCAGGGGGCGCTGAGCGAGCTGATCAACTGCACGATTACCGACCCTGACAGCACCAACCCTGCCTCGGTCGGGGTGAGGCCGCGGCCGATCAGGATCGATGGCAACCAACCGAACACGATGTAAGCCAGTGATGACTGCAGGCCCATATACAGGGTCACCTGCCAGGCCAGTGGGTCACGCCACAAGCCTCGCACGCGATAGGCCACCTTGTGCAGGCCATGCCCCTGACGGGCCTGTGGCAGCCACACCAGCATGGCCAGCAAAGCCGGCAGCACCCAGAAGCCCAACCCCAGTGCCCAGCTGCCGTCGAAATGCTGGGCCAAAGGTACGGTGGCACCTGCGGCCATGGCCGCGCCCAGGCATAATGCCATGGTGTATACACCGGTGAGCGTGCCAGCATGCTGTGGAAAGTCGCGCTTGACGATACCTGGCAACAATACGCCGATAATGCCGATGCTGGCCCCCGCCATCAGGCTGCCGAGGAACACCCCGATAGCCCCAAAAGTACTTCGTACCACGAGGCCAAGTGCCAGGGTGAGGAGGATGCCAAGAATCACCCGCTCGCTGCCAAAGCGCCGAGCCAGCAACGGCGCCAAGGGCGCAAACAGGCCCAGGCAGAGCACCGGCAAGGTGGTCAGCAAGCCAGCCTGTGAAGCATTCAGCCCCAAGCCTTCAGATACTTGGCCCAGCACCGGCGCCATGCTCGATAATGCCGGGCGCAGGTTCAAGGCCACCAGCACCAGGCCCAGCAGCAACAGCCAGGGCCGCCGCAACACCACAGCCTGCTGCTGGACCTGTTCGTCGTCAGCTTCAGCGTCGATCAGCAGCTCATCGAGATCCCGCTCGTTCGATGGGGTATTACGGGTGATGGATTCAGCCATGGCCTTCTCGGTGTCAGGATTCAATGAGGGTACGGCTCAGGCGCTTGGCCCGTTCAGCGTCACGTTGCTCGATGGCGTCGAGGATTTGCCCGTGCAAGTCGAACGTGGCCTGGCAGCGCGGAACGGTGGCCATATTGTGTTGCAGAGCGGCAGCCACGACCCCGGAAAAGTAACGGTACAGTTCGCTTAATGCCGGATTATGGGCGGCATCGACCAACCGCTGATGAAACACCAGGTCGCAGGCCACATAGGCATCGACATCGCCGTGAAAATGCCCGGCACTGCCTTCCAGGGCATCCCGTAGCGCTTGCAGGTCGGCATCGGTACGGCGCAAGGCCGCCAGCCCGACGGCCTCCGCCTCGAGGATATGGCGGGTTTCACGGGCCTGCTCGGGCGTACACCGGGACATCGCGTGCACCGCCTGCAGCGGGTCCTGGGCAGTGCGCAGGTAGCTGCCGTCGCCCTGGCGAATTTCCACCAGGCCACTGAACGCCAGCACGCGCATGGCCTCACGCACGGTGTTGCGGCTGATGCCCAGCTGCAAGGCAAGCTCTGGCTCGGTAGGCAGGCGCTGACCGACCTGCCAATCGCCCAGCACGATGCATTCGCGCATGCGCTCTACCGCCAACTCCACCAGGGAGCGCTTGGTCAGCTCAGTATTCATGCCACTCAACCAATCATCCGACGAATTGCTGCAGCTTACTGGATTGCAGGCAAAGAGGTAAACCACCTGGTATTTCTGCCAGTTGTGGGCATGCCACTTTGTTGCAACGCTCGTTGCGTGCTTTCAAGGATGCGCCCCCATGCGACTGGCAAGTTTGCTGTTATTGCTGTTCCTGGCCCTTCAGCCGGGCTGTGACCCGGCCCGACACCCGAGCCGCCCTAAGACCTTGCTCATCGGCCTTGATGGCGTGCAATTGCAGCAGTACCTGCAACTGGGCGATGCGACCAACCTGAAACAGCGGCTGCACTATGGAAGGGCTTACGCCGGGGGGATCAATGGTAAAGCCAGCGAGCAACCCACCTTGAAAGGCCCTGGCTGGATCACTTTGCTGACTGGCGTGTGGAGCGACAAGCATGGCGTTGAATCGGACGACGACTCCCAACGGGTCAACCGGGCGTTTCCTAGCCTGTTCAAGCGGCTACGCCTGGCCTACCCCAATGCCTACCTCTCCAGCATCGTCAGCTGGTCGCCCATCAACACGGCGTTTCTGCTGGAGGACGCTCATGACGCCGATGTACGCGAAAGTGGTTTGCCAGATGAACAGGTGATTGAGCGTACGTTGCAGACCCTTGGTGACACACCCGCTGACTTCACGTTCATTCAACTGGACGAACCTGACCAGATCGGACATCAAAGGGGTTATGGTGAGCACTATGCGCAGTCGTTACGCAAGGCCGACAATGAGATCGGGCGGCTATTGGACAAGGTCGACCAGCGGCGTCGCATGTTCCCACAGGAAGACTGGCTGGTACTCGTCAGTACCAACCATGGCCGGGACTATTGGGGAAAAGGCCATGGTGGCGCTTCGGAGCAGGAAAAGAGCATCTTCATAGCCAGCAACAAACCGTTGAATCAGGAACTGACCGAGCTGAGCATTCCTGTGGAAATGCCTGGGCCCGGAGGTCTGTACGGGCTTCCCGCGCAGACCTCCGTAGCGCCCACGGTGTTGCGCCACATGGGCCTCAAGCTGCAGCCGGAATGGCTATTGGACGGCACGCCTTTAGTGGGTGATACCGGCGTGCGCAAGGCGCGGGCCGACGAAAACAAAGGACGGCTACGCTGGAACAGTAACGCCAAGGGTTATCTGACCATCATCAAGAACGGCCATGTGGTTGCCCAGGTTGCGGCCAGAGACGAGCAATGGACCGATCCGGAGGGGATGGACAAGCAGAACGATTATGCGCTGGTGCTGGATGGTACACCGGCGGCAGTGCGCAACAGGCCGACAGCCAAACCGTTTGTAATCGAAGATCGCCGCTATTAATCCCTTGAGAAGCAACAGCTCTGCCGTTCCTCAAGGGTTGGCGCGCCCCCCGTAGGAGCGGGTTCACCCGCGAAAGGGCCGGCCCTGCTGGCCAATTTCACCAGCCGTTCAGCGTTGCCGCCGCTACCGTATTCGCGGGTAAACCCGCTCCTACATTGGACGCGCACAGGC
>NZ_JBICJR010000056.1:0-127437 GCF_043103245.1 Pseudomonas sp. YQ_6 | reverse complement strand
CCTTTCATCTGCCCTGAAAACGCGCACATCGCACCAACCCAGCCCACCGTGATCCGGTTGCCACCCCCGCCGCCCCTCTACCCCAAGGCCTTCAGCCAGCTGGCACTCTCCTTGCTACCGTCACCCGCTTAAGCTTTTGTCAGCCTTAGTTTTTTTAACGCTTATGGGTACATATTTACTAATTTCTCGTTATCCCCGCGCCCCTCATCATCGCTCCAACAAGAACGCGTCGCCCACCGCCGGCACGCCCCCGGGCAGTTCCCAATGCCCTACCTTGCCTTGGAGTCAGTCATGACCAGTGCAGCCAATTCGGCACCCCTGATAGAAAAACACACGATCGGCTACGTGCCCCCGCAAGACCGCCATGGAAAGGTAAGGGATCTGTTCACACTCTGGTTCGGCGGCAACATCGCGCCATTGCCCATCGTCACCGGCGCGCTGGGTGTGCAGCTGTTCCACCTGAACCTGGTATGGGGCATCGTCGCCATCCTCGTCGGTCACCTGGTCGGCGGGGTGCTGATGGCCCTGCACTCGGCCCAGGGCCCGCAAATGGGCATTCCGCAGATGATCCAGAGCCGCGCCCAGTTCGGCACCCTCGGCGCGCTGCTGGTGGTGGTGATCGCCGGCGTCATGTACATCGGTTTCTTCGCTTCCAACATCGTCCTTGCCGGCAAGTCACTGCATGGCGTGGTCGACGCCGTTCCGGTACCGGTGGGCATCGTCATCGGTGCGCTGGGCTCAGGCATCATCGGCATCATCGGCTACCGCTTCATCCACGTGCTCAATCGCATTGGCACCTGGGTACTGGGCATCGGTATCGTGGTCGGCTTCGGCTACATCTTCACCCATGTACAAAGCGACGATTTCCTCACCCGTGGCAGCTTCAACCTGGCCGGCTGGCTGGCCACCGTTTCGCTGGCGGCGTTGTGGCAAATCGCCTTTGCGCCCTATGTGTCGGACTACTCGCGCTACCTGCCGGCAGATGTCAAAGTCAGCTCGACCTTCTGGACCACCTACCTGGGTTCGGCCCTGGGCTCGAGCCTGTCATTCATCTTCGGCGCCGTGGCCGTGCTGGCGATTCCGGCCGGCATGGACACCATGGACGCGGTCAAGCTGGCCACCGGCACGCTGGGCCCGATCATGCTGGTGCTGTTCCTGCTCAGTGTGATCAGCCATAACGCTCTCAACCTGTATGGCGCGGTGCTGTCGATCATCACCCTGGTGCAAACGTTCGCCTACCGCTGGATCCCCACCGCCAAAAGCCGTGCAGTGCTGTCGCTGATCGTGCTGTCGGCCTGCTGCGTGGTAGCGGTGTTCGCTTCGGCAGACTTCATCGGCCACTTCGTTGACATGGTGCTGGTACTGCTGGTGGTGCTGGTGCCGTGGACGGCGATCAACCTGATCGACTTCTACGCCATTCACAAAGGTGACTACGACATCCAGTCGATCTTCCAGGTCGATGGTGGGATCTATGGGCGCTACAACCCGCAGGCACTGATCGCCTACGCTGTGGGTATCGTGGTGCAGATACCGTTCATGAACACCCCGCTGTACGTCGGGCCGATTTCCGAGCACATCAACGGGGCTGACCTGTCGTGGCTGGTAGGGTTGGCGATCACCTCGCCGCTGTACTGGTGGCTGGCGAGCCGTGACAGTGCCTACCGTCGTCGGCAGACCAGCGCCAAGCTGGCAGCGGTGGCTTAATCCGTACTGGCCTTTCGTAGCAAAAGATGAAACGGCTGGGTGCAGGCGTCCGAACGCCTGGTGCAATTCAGGCGGAAAACAGCGAACCCTTCGATTGGGAATAAATGGCGAAAAATGGGCCGGCTTCAGAAGGCCGGCCCGTTTCGCTATTTAGAAGTTGAAGGTGTAGCGCATGATCAGGCGATTTTCATTAGCGCTGTCAGCGTAAGTCGAGCGGTTCGTGGAGTTACGCCACTGGAACGAAACACCCTTCGCCGGACCACTCTGTATAACATAAGAGATATCAGTGACCCGCTCCCATTCTTTGCCATCCTCCCCGTTGAGGCGGAGTGAAGCAGCTTGGCGGCTCGTCAGCAGATCAGGATTGACATCATCACCTTTCATGTACCGAGTGGTGAACAGCAAGCCCGGTACACCCAACGCGGCGAAATCAAAGTCGTACCTTGCGAACCACACTCGCTCCTCAGGGGCAGTGAATGTACTGACCAGCGATTCGCCGAACAGATAGGTATCCGTGCCGTTCACGAACGCAAACGAGGTGTCGCCCCAGGCCTTCTGGTAACCGCCACCGATGGTGTGTCCCTTGATGCTGTAGGCGAAGTAGCTACTCAGCGTTCTGTTGTCCACCTCACCCAGTTTTTTGGAGCCCGTCTCGCTGGCATCGAACACGCGAACATCCGCGATCACATTGCCTTCCCACAATGGCTTGATGACTTTAATGCCGGCGAAGTAGGATTTATAAAGATCTTCAAGTTCGGCGGCGTGCAAACTGAAGGTCATGTCCTTCGCAGGCTTGAAGTCAAATGCCAGGTAGTTGTAGTGATCCGCCTCAACCGGGGCATAGCCAGTGGCTGTGAGTGATTCGAAATCGGTGGAATTACGCTGCTTCACTGCGTTGACTCTTGTAGCTGTTACCGTCAATTTATCGATATCGTTGACGGTCAGCGAACCACCGCGAAAGATCTGAGGCAGCAAGCGGCTGTTATTACTCCAGAGTAGAGGCATCAGAGGGTTTACCCCCCCTATCCTCAACTCCGTCTTACCCATCCTCGCTTTGGCGGTGGCCACGAACTTACCGTATTCCTCCTCAACCTGCCTGTCGGAATCGTAGGCCAGCAGCCCTGATCCCGTTCTGTCCGGGCTGGAATCAAGCTTCACCCCCAGCAAGCCCATCGCATCAATACCGAAGCCCACTGGCCCTTCTGTAAAACCGGATTGCAGGTTCAAAGTAAAACCTTGCGCCCACTCATCGCGCTTGGACTGAGTGGCGCCATCATTGCGAAAATCCCGATTATAGTAAAAGTTACGGAGTTCGAGACTGCCTTTGAAGTCTTCCACGAACGCGGCAGAAGCATAAGGCGCGACTAGCAGTGTTGCTGAACAAGCCAACGTTTTTTTAAAAGCAATAGACATCACAGGCACCTTGTTCTTGTTGTGTGCTTGAGCATGGTCCGCCGCTAAGCGCCCCATGCAATGCCAGTCCTACAAATGGGTTAAGGCCCGCTTTAGCGGAATGATCGAAACAGTATCACCCTGCCCGACGCCAAACTTGCACAGAGCGCACGCCAGGTTTTTTATTCTGAGTGAAAGGTAGTGAATGCACGCACGGGTTCACGGCCAGTAACCAACGTGTTCTCAATGCTGCCATCATCGGCATAACCCAAGCTCATCCCACAGACGAGCATTTGGCTCTTCGGTATTTCCAGCATTTCAGTGATGATGCTGTGATATTTAAGGAATGCTGCCTGTGGGCAGGTGTGCAAGCCTCTTCCCCGTGCGGCAATCATGAGGCTTTGCAGGAACATGCCATAATCCAGCAGGCTCCCTTCCTGAAGCACGCGGTCAATCGTGAAGAACAGGCCAACAGGCGCCCCGAAGAAGCGATAATTCCGGCCGTGTTGCTCATGCATCCTTTGTTTATCGCTTCGACTGATGCCCAACAAGCTATAGAGCCCCCACCCTACCTCCCTGCGCCGCTCGATGTAGGGAGACGTCCACTCCCTGGGGTAATACGCGTAGGGATCAGAAAAGCGTTGGTCATCAGCCGGATGGTCATCAACCTCAGCAAGTGCTGCGGACAACCGTGCCTTCATATCACCGGTAACAACATGCACATTCCAGGGCTGCAGGTTGACGCCTGTTGCGCTAAAGCGAGCAACGTTCAGCATCGCTTCGATTTCCTCTAGCGGAACTGGGGTTGGGAGGAACGACCTGATGCTCCGACGTGAGACAATTGCCCAGTCGATCAAACGGGCTGTTTCGTCCGAACCTACCGGTGATTCGCGCAAGCGATCAATAAGCATACTTGGCACCTGTCTCTCAGAATTACGGTCAGGTCAGCTCGTGGGCAACCGTGGCCTTCTTCCTCACTACAGCCGAGTCCGAGCGGGATTGGTTGATCATGGTCACTGCAACAGCCCCTACCAGGCCGGCGAGCGCGATTGCCATGAAGTTCTGCTCCAGCGGCAACGCCATCGACACCAAGGCACCAATCAAAACAGGTGCGACAATCGCCCCGACGCGACCGACCCCCGATGCAAAACCGACGCCAGTCGAGCGGATGGTGGAGGGATAGAAATCGCCGGCGTATGCATAGGCCAGAAGCTGTGTGCCAAGGGTCGAGGCCCCCACGATGAACACGACGACAAAGAGCAGTTCGGTGGAGCGGGTATACCCCAGCAACGTGAGTGCGACCGCGCCCACTACATAGAACACCACCAAGACGTGCTTGATGCTGAATTTATCGCTAAGCCATCCACCCAGAATTGCACCGAAGATCGAACCGAGGTTGAACACGATGACGAAATTCAGGGCTGAACCGAGGCTGAAGCCCGCCATGGCCATCAACTTGGTGAGCCACGAATTGAGCGCATACACCATGAACAGCCCGGTCATGAATGCCATCCAGATCATGACCGTGCTGTATCCACGGCCTTCCAGGAAAAGGCTTCGTACCGGCTTGTCTTGAGCAGAGATAATCTGCGGATTGCCAACGAATTGCGTGTCATCCTTGATCACAAGGTCAGGACGAAGGCGACGCGCGATGACTTTCAACTCGTCTTGTCGCCCCTGCTTCAACATAAAGCCGATAGAGTCGGGCATTGTCTTGAGAATGAAAGGAATCAATACCACTGGCAGGACTGCCACGTAAAACACGTATTGCCAACCGTAGCTTTCGATCAGTTGTTTACCCGTCAGCGCTACCAGAATTCCGCCCACCGAATAGCCTGCGAAAACGATGGTCACCAGCCGGGTGCGAACTTTCAAGGGCGAGAACTCACCCATCTGCGCCGTACAGATGGGCAACACACCGCCAATTCCCAAGCCGGCGATAAAGCGCATGATACTGAAGGTCAGCGGGCTGTCAGTGAACCCTGCCGCAGCGGTGAAAATGCTGAACAGCGCGACACACATCGCGATCATTTTCGGCCGGCCAATTCGATCTGCCAATGTGCCTAAAAAAATCGCGCCCAGCATTGTCCCGAACAATGCTGAGCCAGCCATTACCCCGGCGCTGGTTGCGTCAATTTGCATATCGGCCATGATGGCTGGCAGGGCAGCCCCCACCACTGCCAAGTCGTAACCATCGATAATCAGAATCAACACGCACCAGAACAGAATAAGTCCATGAAAGCGGTTAAACTTCGACTCTTCGGTCAACGTGTACATATTCAAAGAACTCATACCGTGTCTCCTTCAATCTTATTGTTGTGTTTTTGAAGTCCACATACGTATAGCGATCTGGCACAACTCGACCACACGCACAGGTACGCATGGTTCCGCGTGTGAGTCGGGAGAGTTGAGAGGCACCAGCTAGACGGCGCCCGAGAAAAATCGTAGGCCTTATGGCAAGCGCCAACCATGCCCAATGGCATCATTCTGCTTGACCGGAACGGGCAGTTTTGGAAAAAACCAGATAGCTTCGAACAGAAGCGATCAGCCCAAGCGCAGCGGACTAGTCCCCTCGAGGGCTACGCAACGAGCGTCTGTAAGCACCAGGGGTGATACCCGTCCATTTCTTGAATGCCCTGTGGAACGCACTGGTCTCAATGAAGCCAACCTCTGACGCAACGCCATCCACCGTCATACCTGCCCGGCACAGCAGACTGATGGAAATATCCCGCCTTAGATTATCTTTGAGCCGTTGGTAGGTGAAACCCTCAGCATAGAGCCTTCGCTGTAAGGTGGAACTGGACATGCTCAAGTCGCGGGCGAGCTCATCGAGTTCAGGCCACGTGTGTGGAGAGAGCAGTTTTAATCGCCGCCGGATCATAATGCTCGTACTGTCGTCGTTACGGTATTTCACAAGGAAGTTACTTGGCGTGCCTTTTAGAAAGGCAGGAAGAGAAGCGGGCGTTTGGCAAACCTTGTACGCCAGAAAGCTCTTCTCGAACACAGCGGAGGTTCTATCGGCCCTCCACTCGATTTCCTCACAAAAGCGCATTCGATAGTCGCTGTCGTCCACCGGCTGAGGAGGACGCATCGATAACTTCACAATAGGAATGCGCCTGTCGCACAGCCAGCAAAGCAGGCCGTGCACGAGCACCAGCCAGGCACCGTAACAAAACACCCTTCGCAACTCACCATGATCATGAATGATAATTGCAGCATGCTCTCCCTCGCATTCCACCGACCCGTAGATGTCATCAAGGGCAGTCCTGAGAAACGCCAGAATCCGCTTGAGCGCCTGCCCAATGGTGTCGCAGCCGAGGGCCAGTTGCGCCATCAGCTTGAAGCTACCTCTGCGAAGGGGATGACTGTCTGCCGCAAAAAACTCATCGTCGAGCAAATCCGCTAACGCAATCCACAATCTGGAGAACGTACCAGCAGGTACCCTGGCATAGCGCTGGTCCAGCAGAAGTGGATCAATATGCGCGTGGCTGAGCACAGTAGCGACATCCAGGCCACGCAGTTCTGCTCCTTGAAGTGCGTCCCGCACGAGGCTGATCGACGTGGTGCCTTTGTAGGCAGAAAACTCCATCTGGGGCTCCGTTGCTAACTCGATACCGAAGGCTGCCTTGCAAAGCATACACGCCGATCCATATAGCCAATACCCTATGTTCAGAAGCCACCAAGGGTTGAATTGGCGTCCAACTTCCTGGGGGCAGTCCAGATACAGCACCGTCTTCAAAAATCTGTGCTGTACCTGTGGCGGGCACGTCCGCGAAGAGACCAGTACAGTCAACCCACCTCTTGCATGGCAACACACAATTCAAGAAACCGCGAGGCAGCCCGCGAAGGCGTAGCCGCATGCGGCAACAGAATGGAAAAACGCCGCACCAGCGCCTGCGGCGCTACCTGCAACCGGTGCAGCGCCCCATCTTCATGACGAATGGACATCGCCGACACAAAGCCAACCCCCATCCCGGCCCGGACCGCCTCTTTTACCCCTTCAACGCCCGCGATCTCCAGCGCCACACGCATCGCCACGCCATCACGGGCAAACGCCCGCTCGACGATCTGCCGCACACCCGAGCCGCTTTCACGCAGTACCAAGGGGTAGGCGCCGAGCGCCGCCAGCGTCTGCTGGTCACTGCCTGCCAGCGGATGCCCGCGGGGCACAATCGCCACGATCTCGTCCTCGCGCCACGGCGTCACTTGCGTACCCAACGGCAACTCCTGCCCGGGCGGCCCCTCGATCAGGGCGATATCAACACTGTCCAGGGCGGCGACGATCTCTGCCGTGTTGCCATGCGAGGTGGTGACCAGCACATCCGGATAACGCCCGTGAAAATCGGCGATCAGGTAAGGCAGCAGGTAACTGGCAGGCGTGGTACTGGCGCCGATGCGCAAGGTGCCGCGCTCCAGCCCGCGCATGGCCTCGCGCAATGCTTGCGCCTGTCGGAAGGTTTCGCGCAGGCGCTCGGCATGCGCCAGCAACTGCTCACCGGCCGCTGTCAGCCGCACACCGCGGCCGGCACGTTGGTAAAGGGGTTCGCCAAACGCCTCTTGCAAGAGCTTGAGCTGGCCGGACACCGCCGGCTGCGACAGGTGCAGGGCTTGAGCGGCATGGCTGATGTTGCCGTGTTCGGCAACCGTGGCGAATGTTATCAGCTGTTCTGGGGTCATTTTTGAAAAATATCAGTTTTGCGGATATTTGCCATCCTAAATTACGATTTTTTATAAGCTTATAACCAGATTAACGTAGGCCTTGTCGAAACACCTTTTCCGGAGGACTCACATGGCCACGGTTCCGTCCAACCCTGCCTTTGCCCCTACCCTCTCCACCCGAGGGCGGCTCAATGGCATTCTGTTCGTCGCGCTGTTCGCGGTCGCAGTCACGCAACTGGCGGCCCTGCCCGCTATCGCCAACCTGGGCATCAGCCCGCTGATCGTGGGTATCGTCGCAGGTGCCTTGTATGGCAACGCGCTGCGTGACGGCGTACCGGCAAGCTGGGCAGCGGGCATCAACTTTTCCGCTCGCGGCCTGTTACGCATTGCCGTGGCATTTTTCGGCCTGCGGGTAAGCCTGCAGGAAATTGCCGAAGTCGGCTGGTCGGGGCTTATCGTCTCGGTGCTGGTAGTCACCAGTACCCTGCTGATCGGTCTGTGGTGTGGCATGAAAGTGTTCAAGCTCGACCGCGATACCGCCTTGCTGACCGCCGCCGGCAGCGCCATCTGCGGCGCCGCCGCCGTGCTGGCATTCGAATCGGCGCTGCGCAGCGCCCCCCATAAAAGCGCCATGGCAGTCGGAAGCGTAGTGCTGTTCGGTACCTTGTCGATGTTCCTTTACCCACTGGCGATCAATGCCGGCTGGCTGCATCTGGATACCATGGGCGCCGGGCTGTTGCTGGGCGGCACTGTCCACGAAGTGGCGCAGGTGGTTGGCGCGGCCAGCAATGTCAGCCCCGAAGCCACGCATGTCGCCACCATCGTCAAGATGACCCGGGTCATGCTGCTGGTGCCGGTACTGCTGGTGGTGGGCCTGTGGATCAGCCGTTCGCGCAAGGCTGGCCAGGCGCAGGGCAACGGGCGCATTGCCATGCCTTGGTTCGCTTTTGGCTTCCTGGCCCTGGTCCTGGTGAATTCACTGCAAGTGCTGCCTGGCAGCGTGACCCAGGCCGTGAACAGCCTGGACACCTTTGCCTTGACCATGGCCATGACGGCGTTGGGCATGGAGACCCGCTTCAGCCAGATTCGCCAGGCTGGGCCACGGGCGCTGGCCACCGGGGCGATCCTCAACCTGTGGCTGGTTGGCGGGGGGTTGGCGATTACCCTGGGGGTGCAGAAGCTGTTGGGCTGACTGGAGACCGAGTCGGCTGCTTCGCGGGTAAACCCGCTCCTACAGGTGGGTGCTGCCCTGAAGACGGCAAGGCCCCTGTAGGAGCGGGTTTACCCGCGAAGCAGGCCACCCGGTCTCAAGGTTTTTCCACGCCCCCCTCGTTGCCGTCCACATTTCTCGGTATGGTGGTGTCAAAGAAGGATGTTTTACCCGCACAGGAAAGACTTAGATGCCTCAACGCCATGTCATCAATGCATCCGTCAGCCCCAAAGGCAGCCTGGAGACGCTGTCACAACGTGAAGTGCAGCAACTGAGTGAAGTCGGTACCGGTAGCCTTTACACACTGTTCCGCCAGTGCGCCCTGGCAATCCTCAACACTGGCGCCCATGTCGACAATGCCAAGACTATCCTTGAGGCCTACAAAGACTTCGAGGTGCGTATCCACCAACAGGACCGCGGCGTGCGCCTGGAGCTGCTGAATGCCCCAGCCGACGCCTTCGTCGACGGTGAAATGATCGCCAGCACACGTGAAATGCTGTTCAGCGCCTTGCGCGACATCGTCTACACCGAAAGCGAGCTGGCCAGCCAGCGCATCGACCTGGAAAGCTCCCAGGGCATCACCGACTACGTTTTCCACTTGCTGCGCAACGCGCGTACCTTGCGCCCGGGCGTGGAGCCGAAGATGGTGGTGTGTTGGGGCGGCCACTCTATCAGCACCGAGGAATACCAGTACACCAAGAAGGTCGGCCACGAACTGGGCCTGCGCAAGCTGGATGTCTGCACCGGCTGCGGCCCGGGCGTGATGAAAGGCCCGATGAAGGGTGCCACCATCGCCCACGCCAAGCAACGCATGCATGGCAGCCGCTACCTGGGCCTGACCGAGCCCGGCATCATCGCCGCCGAAGCGCCCAACCCGATCGTCAACGAACTGGTGATCCTGCCAGACATCGAGAAGCGCCTGGAGGCCTTCGTGCGTGTCGGCCACGGCATCATCATCTTCCCGGGCGGTGCCGGCACGGCGGAGGAGTTCCTGTACCTGCTGGGCATCCTCATGCACCCGGACAACCACGACCTGCCGTTCCCGGTGGTGCTCACCGGCCCGCGCAGCGCCGAGCCTTATCTGCAACAGTTGCACGCTTTCGTCGGCGCCACGCTGGGTGAAGCGGCCCATCGCCTGTACGAAATCATCATTGATGACCCGGCGGAAGTCGCCCGGCACATGGTCGAAGGCCTCAAAGCGGTCAAGCAGTTCCGCCGCGAGCGCAACGATGCCTTCCACTTCAACTGGCTGCTGAAGATCGAGGAGAGCTTCCAGCGACCGTTCGACCCGACCCACCAGGCCATGGCCGACCTGGACTTGCGCCGCGAGCTCCCGCCCCATGAACTGGCGGCCAACCTGCGCCGGGCGTTTTCCGGGATTGTCGCAGGCAACGTCAAGGACAAAGGCATCCGCCTGATCGAGGAACACGGGCCGTATCAGATCCATGGTGACAGCGCCGTACTGGACCCGCTGGGCCGGCTGCTGCAGGCATTCGTCGACCAGCACCGGATGAAGCTGCCCGGCGGCGCCGAGTATGTACCGTGCTATCAGGTTGCAACCTGACCACGCTGTTTTGCCGATGACGGGCATGGATGCCCGTCAAACGCGGGGGCCGAGTGACGGGAGCGCCTGTACGGATCACCCACATGGGTTACATGAAAGCTCACCCACCTAGGTGATTCGCTCATTGCCGGAGTTCAACCATCGCCCGCTCGAAAAACCGGATGCTGTCGCGCCCCCCACGTTTGGACTGGTACAACGCCACATCCCCCTGCTCGATCAACGCCGCCAGGCTCGCCGGCGGCTGATCGAACACGTTGGCACCAATGCTCAAGGTAACCGCATGGGGCGTAGGCACGGTCTTGTCGGCGTACTGCTGGAACTGCTCACGCAGCCCACTACCCAGTTCCATGACCCGTTCACTGCTCGCGCCACTGAGCAAGATGACGAATTCATCCCCGCCCAATCGCGCCGCCAGCGAGCGCTCGGGCAGCGTCGTACGGATCATCTCGCTCAAGGCAATCAGCAAACGGTCGCCGGCGATATGCCCGTGCAGGTCGTTGACCAGTTTGAAGTTATCAATGTCGATCAACAGCAATGCCCCGGGTTGCGCCGGGCTCACGTCCTTGAAGAAATGCCCCGCCCGCACCTCCAGTGCACGCCGGTTGTACAGCGCAGTCAGCGGGTCACGGGCTGCCAGCCGGGCAATCCGCTCTTCACGCCGGTAACGTACGGTGCCGGTCATCGACAAGGCAATCAGCATGATCGCCATCGCGCCTTCCACCAGCGAAACCTGAATGATCAGCCCGCCAAAGGTCGCCAGGTCAATCAGCGTGCCTGGCGTGATCGCGATGGCCGCCTTGGCCACATAGAACAGCCCATGGATCAGCAACACATAGCGCAGTTGCACAGCCCCGACACTCAGCGATTTGCCATGTGGCCGCAGTAGGAAACTGGCCTTGAGCGTCAGCGAGGCCACCAACAACGAGTTGACCATCAGTATCACCTTCGACCACTGCGGGCCCACGGGCAGCAGCAGCAAGGCGAACCAGACCAGCCCAATCATCAACCACGCACCTGACAAGCGCTCTTGGGTGAAGCGCAGCACGCCGATCAGGAAAAACACGTGGGCCACCACCAGCAAGCCATTGGCGAACCAGATTCCGATGAACAGAAAGCCGACCCCGCGCAACAATGCCAGGATGCTACCAACCGTAATCGTGGCGAAACCCGCACTCCAATACAGCAACGAGGTTTCGCGCACGCTGCGCCATTCAATCGCCAGGTACAAGGCGGCCGCAGCAGCCAACGCGACTGAAATAGTCAGCATCGTGGGTGGATCTAACGCCATATACGCATTGGCCTGTCTGGTTAACGGGAAAAGGCCCGACTGTATGCGATCGTGATCACGTTCAGAGGGGCCTTGCACGGTTGCCTGCACATTGTAAACCAGCCCCAGACAAAGGGCCGTGGGTAGCAATATCATAATGACATCAATGCACCGTTCGCACCACTCTGGCCCTGTCGCTGGCTTGCCGGCGACAGGGCCAGTACAGGCGATGTCAGAGCACCCGTTTGATCAACGGTTCCAACCGGCTATAGCGCAATCGACGCAGAAACTTGCGTACTTGCTTGGGATGTTCTGCCTTCTCCCCCAGCGCCTCTGCCGAATCGATTCTCGGCGCAAAGCGCCGCAGTTCGGTCAACTCTGCTTCCCGTGGCGCCAGCCATTGACCCTGCGGGTCGTCGATCAGCAGGCCGTTCTCAAGGTCCAGGTTGAACCCGCGCGGGTTCAGGTTGTTACCGGTCAACAGCGAATAACGCTGGTCGATCCACACGCCCTTGGCATGGAAGGTATGTCCCGGGTCGTTCCAGATGCGTACTTGCAGCTGGCCGCTGGCAATCGCGGCGTGGCGGCGGCGGGCGAAGGCGCGCAGGTTGTCCTCGTACAGATAGGGCAATGCACCACTGGCACTGAACGGTTCGCCAGGGGCGATGTAGAAGTCGTTGGCGGTGCGGTCACCGACAATCAGTTCCACCCCAACCCCCCGCGCCAGGGCATGGTCAAGTTCGCGCATCACGACCTGTGGCGGGTTGAAATACGGCGTACTGATGATGATCTGCGTGCGCGCCACTGCCAGCAAGGCGCACAGCGCCCGGTTCAGTGGATTGCCACGGCCCACCCCCAGCAGCGGGATTACCTGCAAGCCCTGCCCCGTCACGCTGGCCGGTACCTCGTAGGCCATGCGCCGCAGCCGTGCGCGCAAACGCCGAATGTCACCGCGCAAGCTGCGGGTAGAGGGTGGCGCCGGCAGGTCGAGGCGCGGTGTGGCGGTATGGTGCAGCAACCGCTGAACCAGGCCGACCATGGCATCGGCCAGTGCCGGTGACTGGAACAGGTGATAGCGGTCCAGGCGATAGCGGTCGAAACGATGCAGGTAGACGTTGTTCAGACTGGCGCCGGTGTAGATCACGCAATCGTCGATGATGCTGCCTTTGAGGTGCAACACCCCGAACAGTTCGCGGGTCTGCACTGGCACCCCATGGATCGCGATGTCCAGCCCACGCAACTGGCGCTGGGCCTGATACCAGGCGGCATTGCCCGGCTGACGCCCGGCCCCCAGCAGCCCGCGCCTGGCGCGGAACCAGTCGACCACGATGGTGATCTCCAGGCCTGGCCGCGCGGCCTTGGCCTGGTACAAGGCATCCAGCACTTCCTGACCGGCCTCGTCCTCCTGCAGGTACAGCGCAACGATAACGATGCGCCGAGTCGCCGTACGGATGCGCTCGAACAGGCAGGCGCGGTAAGCCCTGGCATCGGGCAGCACCTGGATCGCTTCGGGGGCCATGGCGTAGCCTGGCAAGCCCGCCAGCATGGTTTCGGGGTTCACTGACGCTCACCTTCTCTGTCAATCACTGTCGGCCCAGCCAGCCGGCGGGGCCATTCCTGGCCGCTGCATCCGGGGTGTATGATCGACCCGGCAACGACCCATAACAACAAGAACCACGCGAGGCTCTGCTTTCTCACTGCCCCTGACCAACCAGGCCTCAGCTTGCACAGGAACAGCGCAATGGTCCACCCCGCTTCTGCAAACCTATCGCCGTCTAGTGTAAAGAATTGTTCGGCAAAGACCTTTGGCTTCCTTATTTTGCCCAATTTCACCACCATCGGCCTTGCGTCGGCGGTGGAGACCCTGCGCATGGCCAACCTGGCCGCGCGCAAGCCGCTGTATCGCAGTGTGCTGATCGCTGCAGACGACGCGCCGGTGGTAGCCAGCAACGGCATGCGCGTACTGCCCGACTACAACATCGCCAACGCCCCCGCGCTGGATGCCTTGCTGGTGGTCGGCGCCAACCCGATTGACCGAAGCCGTAGCAACCGCCCATTGATCGACTGGTTGCGCCAACTGGCCCGCCAGCGCTTGCCACTGGGCGGTATCTGCACCGGTAGCTACCTGCTGGCCAAGGCCGAATTGCTCAAGGGTTACCGCTGCACCATCCACTGGGAAGACCTGCCGACGTTGCAGGCACACTTCCCCGGTATCGTGATCTCAAGCCAGCTGTTCGAACTGGACCGCGACCGTTACACCTGCTCAGGCGGCGTGGCAGCCATGGACATGATGCTGCAACTGGTGGCCCGGGATACTGGCGGCCAGGACATCGCGGCCAAGGCCGCCGAGCTGTTGCTGTGCGACCGCGTACGCGGTGAGCGTGAGCGCCAGCGTGTACCGCTGCGCACCCTGCTCGGCAGCGCTCAGCCCAAACTGAGCCAGGTGGTGGCGATCATGGAGGCCAATCTGGAGGAACCGCTGGGGCTGGAGGAACTGGCCAGCCTCAACGACGTGACCGTGCGCCAATTGGAGCGGTTGTTCCACAAGTACCTGCAGCGCACGCCCAGCCAGTATTACCTGGAGCTGCGGCTGTCGCGGGCGCGGGAGTTACTGCTGCGCAGCGACGTGCAAGTGCGTGAGGTAGCGCTGGCCTGCGGCTTCAGTTCGCCTGCGCATTTTTCCAAGAGTTATAGCCGGTTCTTCGGGCTGTCGCCTTTAGGGGAGCGGCGGCAGGCCTCTCTCCATTGAATGGGGTCCTGTACTGGCTTGGCTGGCCTCTTCGCGGGCAAGCCCGCTCCTACAATGGATGCACATCGGTGGTCCGGCACAGGCCGTCGTAGGAGCGTGCTTGCCCGCGAAGAGGCCAGTGCAGGTCAACTAATCTTCAAGGGCCGCGTGCGCCGTCTCCCGACACATCAGCATGGCCACCAGCGCCACCAGTGCTGCCGCCAGCAAGTATCCTGCCGGGGCCAGCTTGCTGCCCGTCACCTGAATCAGCCAGGTGGCAATGAACGGCGCAGTCCCGCCAAACAGCGCATTGGCCACATTGAAGCTCAAGGCAAACCCGCTGAAGCGCACCCGGGTCGGAAAGATTTCGGCCAGCAGGCACGGCAAGGTCCCGTCGTTCATCGCCAGCATCGCACCGAAAAGGATCTGGATTGCCAGAATCACCAGCAGCGGCTGGCCGTCCAGCAGGCGAAACAACGGCACGGTCAACCCCAGGAACAACAGCGAGGCCACCACCAGCATGGTCTTGCGACCAAACTGGTCGGACAGCCGCCCCATCAGGAAGATCAAGCCGATATAGGTGGCCAGCGACACCGTCGAGGCGATGAACGAGTCCCGCTCGCTCATGCCCATTTCACTGGACAGGTAGGTCGGCATGTAACTGAGCAACAGGTAGAACGCAACCGCATTCAGGCAGGTGACACCCATGCCGATCGCCAGGCTGCGCCGGTGCTGGCCCAGCAGTTCGCGCAGCGGCGTCGTGGCCATGCCGGCCTTGGTTTCCAGGCGCTGCTCCATCTCCAGGAACTTGGGCGTGTCCTGCAGGCTCATGCGGATATAGCGCCCTACCAGGCCGAACGGCGCCGCCAGCAGGAACGGCAGGCGCCAGCCCCACTCATGCAGGGCTTCACTGCTGAGCAGCTCATGCAGCACCGCAACGAACGCCGCACCGAACAACAACCCCGCCGCCGTGCTGGCCGGCACGATGCTGGTGTACAAGCCACGCCGCCCAGGCGGCGCGTACTCGGCCAGGAACGCAGCGGCCCCGGCGTACTCACCCGAGGCGGAAAACCCCTGTACCAGGCGGATCAGCAACAGCAAGGCCGGGGCCCACAGCCCGATCTGCGCATAGCCCGGCAACAAGCCGATGCAAAAGGTAGATACCGACATGATCAGGATCGACCACGACAACGCGTTGCGCCGACCGTGTCGGTCGCCGAAATGGCCCCAGACAATGCCGCCCAGCGGGCGTACCAGGAAAGACAACGCGAATACCGCGAAGGTAGCCAGCAGGCCGGTGGTCTTGTCAGTTTGCGGGAAGAAGGTGGCGGCGATGATGGTGGCCAGATAGCCGTAGGCAGCGTAGTCGAACCACTCGACGAAGTTGCCCATGAAGCTGGCCCGGGCGGCCTTGCGCAGCGCCTGGCGTTCGGCGTTGTGCGCGGGGCCGGCGATGGCGGATGGGTCTAGGGTGGTGCTGGACATGACGGGTACCCTCTGGTTCTTTTAATTGGAGGCAGGGTCTGGTGGTCATACAGGGATCTTGTTGTTGTCTGGGCCAGCCTTTTCGCGGGTGAGCCCGCTCCTACGACAACGGTGAAATCTTTGTAGGAGCGGGCTTGCCCGCGAAGCAGCCGACGCCGATGCTTATTTGCGAATGATGTTGTGCTCCGGCCCATACGGGAACCTGGTGATGTTCTCGGCGCCGCTGTCGTTGACGATCAGAATGTCATGCTCGCGATAACCGCCCGCCCCCGGTCGCCCTTCAGGCAGCATGATCATCGGCTCGATCGACACCACCATGCCCGGCTCCAGCACGGTATCGATGTCCTCGCGCAGCTCCAGCCCCGCCTCGCGGCCGTAGTAATGGCTGAGCGTGCCGAACGAATGGCCATATCCGAAGGTGCGGTACTGCAGCAGGTCGTGGCGCAGGAAGATCTCGTTCAGTTCGCGGGCGATATCGCTGCAGCGCATGCCTGGGCGCACCAGTTGCAGCCCGGCTTCGTGCACTTCGACGTTGGCCTGCCACAGACGCAGGTACTCGTCCGGGCAGTGGTCAAGGAACAGGGTGCGCTCCAGCGCGGTGTAGTAGCCGGCGATCATGGGGAAACAGTTGAGGCTGAGGATCTCGCCCTTGCCCACACGGCGGCTGGTGACCGGGTTGTGTGCGCCATCGGTGTTGAGCCCGGACTGGAACCAGGTCCAGGTGTCCATCAGCTCGGCGTCGGGGAAGCGTTTGGCAATTTCGCGCACCATCGCCTGGGTGGCGTGCAATGCCACCTCGTACTCGGGCACCTGCTCACGCAGGGCCTCGACCACTGCCGCTCCGCCGATGTCGGCCACCTGTGCACCGTGACGGATAAGCGACTGCTCCTCGGCCGACTTGATCATGCGCATACGCATGCACGGCGCAGCGATGTCCACCAGCTCGGCCTTGGGGTAGCAGGCGGCGAATTTGCCGTGGTTCTGCAGGTTCAGGTGGTCGTATTCCACGCCGATGCGCGAGGCCAGCGGCAACGCCTGCTGGATGGCGACGAAATAGTTGTCGCGCTGCCAGTCGGTGTAGACGATGTTGTCAGTGCCCACCGTGCGCCGCCAGGGTTGCCCGCCGTCGATATTGGCGCTGATCGAGACTACCTTGTCCTGGGTAATCACCAGCGCATAAGGGCGGCCGAACGAGCAGTAGAGGAAATCGCTGTAATAGTTGACGTTGTGATACGAGGTGAAGATTGCCGCCTCGATGTCCTGCTCGGCCATATAGGCCCGCAACCGGGCGTGGCGAGCAGCGTATTCCTGAGCGGAGAAGGTTGGCTGTACCTTGTCGCCATTGCGGATTTTCAGGGTCTTGGGCATTTGCATGGTCGGGGTTCCTTGTCGTTGTGAGCACGCTGTTCAGGCCGGCCGCCTGAGAAGCATTGCAACAGAACCGACGAGGACACTTTTGTATCTATCCGACCTGGAATTGGCGGGATAACCACTGGCCAAGGGGACGCTAAGCGCCCCCCGCCAGGTAACGCTATTTCAAATCAAAGCGGTCCAGCTCCATGACCTTCTGCCAGGCGGCCACAAAGTCGCGGACAAACTTGTCACCGCCATCACTGCTGGCATACACCTCGCTCAACGCCCGCAACTGGGCATGCGAACCAAACACCAGATCTACCCGGCTACCGCTCCACTTCACCTGCCCGGTCTTGCGGTCGCGGCCTTCAAAGGTCTCGTTGTCCGCCGAGGTCGGTTTCCACTCCACGCTCATATCCAGCAAGTTGCGGAAGAAGTCGTTGCTCAGCGTCCCCGGCTTGTCGGTGAACACGCCGAGTTTGCTGCCACCATGGTTGGCACCGAGCACCCGCAGGCCACCGATCAGCACGGTCAGCTCCGGCGCGGTCAAGGTCAGCAACTGCGCCTTGTCCAACAACAGTTTCTCGGCCTTGATGCTGTAGCGTGCCTTGGTGAAGTTGCGGAAGCCATCGGCCAGTGGTTCCAGCACGGCGAACGACTCGACGTCGGTCTGCTCCTGGGACGCATCAACTCGTCCCGGGCGGAACCCTACGCTGCCGCTGTAACCCGCATCCTTGGCAGCTTTTTCGACTGCCGCGGTACCGGCCAGCACGATCAGGTCGGCCAGGGAAACCTTTTTGCCGCCGTTGTTGAACTCGCCCTGGATCTTTTCCAATGCCGCCAGCACCTTGTCCACGCCCTGGTTTGCAGCCCAGTCCTTCTGTGGCGCCAAGCGCAAACGTGCGCCGTTGGCACCACCGCGTTTGTCGGAGCCGCGGAAGGTCGACGCGGATGCCCAGGCGGTGGAGACCAGTTCGCCCACGCTCAAACCCGAGGCCAGGACCCTGGATTTGAGGGCCTCGATGTCTTGCTCGCTGATCGTGGATGGGTCGGCTTTGGGCAACGGGTCTTGCCACAGCAACTCTTCATTGGGCATTTCCGGGCCCAGATAGCGCGCCAGCGGGCCCATGTCGCGGTGGATCAGCTTGTACCATGCACGGGCAAAAGCATCCGCCAGCTGCTCAGGGTTTTCTTTGAAACGGCGGGCGATCGGCTCGTAGATGGGGTCGAAGCGCAATGCCAGATCGGAGGTCAACATCGACGGTGCGTGCCTTTTACCGGGATCATGTGCATCGGGCACCATGCCTGCGCCTTTGCCATCTTTCGGCCGCCACTGGTGCGCGCCGGCCGGGCTTTTGGTCAGCTCCCACTCAAAGTCGAACAGGTTATTCAGGTACTCGTTGCTCCAACGGGTCGGGGTGGAGGTCCAGGTCACTTCCAGGCCACTGGTGATGGTATCCCCGCCTTTGCCGGAGCCAAACGTGTTGTGCCAGCCCAGGCCCTGCATCTCCAGGCCTGCCGCTTCCGGCTCGGGGCCGACGTTGTCGGCGGGGCCGGCACCATGGGTCTTGCCGAACGCGTGGCCACCGGCGATCAAGGCCACGGTTTCTTCATCGTTCATGGCCATGCGGCCAAAGGTTTCACGGATGTCCTTGCCCGAGGCCACGGGGTCGGGGTTACCTTCCGGGCCTTCCGGGTTCACGTAGATCAGGCCCATCTGCACGGCGGCCAGCGGGTTTTCCAGGTTACGCTCGGCCGACAGGTCGCGATTCTGCTCTTCACCATGCTTGGCCGGCTCGGCCACCAGGTCACCCTGCCCCGGCGGCTGCGCCTTGACCTGGTCCTTGCCGTAACGGGTATCGCCGCCCAGCCAGACCTTTTCCGACCCCCAGTACACGTCTTCGTCCGGCTCCCACACATCGGCACGCCCGCCGGAGAAGCCGAAGGTTTTGAAGCCCATGGACTCAAGGGCAACATTACCGGTGAGTACGATCAGGTCGGCCCAGGAAATCTTGTTGCCGTACTTCTGCTTGATCGGCCACAGCAGGCGCCGGGCCTTGTCCAGGCTGACGTTGTCCGGCCAGCTGTTGAGCGGGGCGAAGCGTTGCTGGCCAGAGCCCGCACCACCGCGGCCATCACCAATGCGGTAGGTGCCGGCGCTATGCCAGGCCATGCGGATGAACAGCGGGCCGTAGTGGCCGAAGTCGGCCGGCCACCAATCCTGCGAGTCGGTCATCAGGGCGGTCAGGTCTTTCTTCAGGGCCTGGAAGTCGAGGCTCTTGAACGCCTTGGCATAGTCGAAGTCCGGGTCGGGGCTGGACTTGGAGGAATGCTGGTGAAGAATTCTCAGGTTGAGCTGGTCAGGCCACCAGTCACGGTTGGTGGTGCCGCCACCTGCGGTTTGATGGAACGGGCATTTCGATTCGTTCGACATCTGCGGGTACCTTTGGGTCGGTTATCCAGATTTCCGGTCTATGCCAGTGTTCTTTCAGCCGAGCGGGTGGGCTCGTACTACCCCTCATCAGGTGTACACGGGGCTTGCGAAGCTGTCACGGCGGGGGGGCACGGTCTTGCACGCAGGTGCTGACGCGCTGCCCTGTCGCGGAATTCGCGGGGCCACGAGAAAGACTAGCCGAGCTTGGGCAGAGTTCTAATAGAGTGGCTGTTGGTGCCTGATAGGCTGACTCTGTCAGGCGCAGGCCTGTATTGGCCGCATCGTGGTCAGGCCCGCGATGAGGCCGGCACATCCATACAAGGCACAAGGCCCTGCACCATGCTTCAATACACAGCCATACCCTTTGCCCAGGACGCCGAGCCCTCATGAACCGCAACGACTTGCGCCGCGTCGACATGAACCTGCTGGTGCTGTTCGAAGCCCTGATGATCGAACGCAACCTGACCCGAGTGGGTGAAAAACTGTTTATCACCCAATCCACCGTCAGCGCCGCCCTCGCCCGCCTGCGCGAGCTGTTCGACGACCCGCTGCTGATCCGCAGCGGCCGGGCCATGGAACCCACCCCACGGGCCATG
The DNA here is from genome assembly GCF_043103245.1 of Pseudomonas sp. YQ_6. Classification (NCBI taxonomy): domain Bacteria; kingdom Pseudomonadati; phylum Pseudomonadota; class Gammaproteobacteria; order Pseudomonadales; family Pseudomonadaceae; genus Pseudomonas; species Pseudomonas sp. YQ_6. The sequence goes on along the minus strand of NZ_JBICJR010000056.1, from coordinate 107,045 downwards.
CAGATCTTTGCTGAGCTTGGCCCGGCCATGGACGTGATTTCCGCCGCCATCAGCCGCGCCCGCGAGTTCGACCCGGCCAACAGCTGCAACGTGTTCCGCCTGGGCCTTTCCGACGATGCCGAGTTCGGCCTGTTTCCGGCCCTGCTACAGGCCCTGCGTGAAGAGGCCCCGGACATTAGCGTGGTCGTGCGGCGGGCCAATTTTCTGCTGATGCCTGGCCTGCTGGCCAGCGGCGAGATCTCGGTAGGTGTGAGCTATACCACCGACCTGCCGGCCACCGCCAAGCGCCGCAAGCTGCGCGACATCGGTGTACGGGTGCTGCGCGCCGACGACCGCCCGGGGCCGCTGACCCTCGACGAATACTGCGCCCGCCCGCACGTGATGGTGTCGTTCTCCGGTGACATGAGCGGCAACATCGACCTCGACCTGGCACGCATCGGGCGTTGCCGCAAGGTGGTGCTGGCGGTGCCGCAGTTCGGTAGCCTGCGCGCCCTGCTGCGCAACACCGAGCTGATCGCCACGGTGCCGGACTATGCCGCTTGTGCCCTCGCCGACGACGGCAGCCTGCGCGCCGACCCGGCGCCGTTCGACATCACCGAGGCCGAGCTGTCGATGGTCTGGAGCGGCGCCCAGGACAACGACCCCGCCGAGCGCTGGCTGCGCGAACGCATCCTGCAGTTCATGGCCACGCAGTGATGCCCTCTCGCAGCGCAACGCTGCTCCTGCGGGTCGTACGGCCTGAAGTACGCGGCTGCTATTTGCTCCGCTGCATCCACGCGGCGCCAAGCCCGCTGAGGCAGATCACCGAAATCCCCACCAGACTCAGGGTATCCGGCACCTGGCTGTACACCACGAAGCCAAGCAACCCGGCAAAGACGATCTGGCAATAGCTGAACGGCGCCAGCAACGCCGGCGCTGCATGGCGGAAGGCCTGGGTCAACAGCAGATGCGCAGTCATGCCAAAGCCGCCCAGTGCCAGCATCAACAGGGCATGGTCCCAGCGCGGCACCTCCCAGAAGAACGGCACCAGGGCACTCATTGCCAAGGTGTTGCACAAACCCGCATAGAAGTTGCTGGTGGTCGGGCTGTCATGCGCCGCCAGAATCCGCGTCAGCAACTGATAGAAGCAGAAGCCCAATGCCGAACCGAACGGATACAGAATGGCCGGGGTAAACATCGCCCCGCCAGGGTGCACCACCACCAGCACGCCGATAAAGCCCATCACCACCGCCACCCACTGCCCCACTGTCACTCGCTCTTTCAGCAGCGGCGCCGACAGCGCGGTGACCAGCACCGGGGCAAGGAAGTTGACGGCCGTGGCCTCGGCCAGTGGCAGGTATTGCAAACCGGTCGTGAACAGCAGGCTGGTGCTCAGCAGGCTCAGGGCCCGCAAGGTCTGCAATACCGGCCGGCGTGTGCGCAATACATTGAGCCCAGACTTGGGCAGGAAGATACCGGCCATCAGCAGCGTGTGCACCACATAACGCGCCCACACCACCATGACTATCGGGTACAGGCCACCCAGGAATTTGGACAAGGCATCGTGGCTGGCGAACAGGAACGTCGCCACCACCACCAACGCGATGCCGCGCAGAGGTTGGTTGACGCCGGACAGCGGTGTGCTGGAACTCATGGCTCTCTCGATGACGGCGCGGCAGCATGCCCCGCCCAAGGAAGGCCGCGCAGGCATTGCCTGGCGGATGTAACAGCTGGGATTCTAGAAGAGATGGCGCAGAATAAGGAAGTTCATTTGCCGCTTGACCCGGCCAAGTGCAATTTCTGTTCGCTGATCGACCACTTTCCACGTTGTCTGCATGGTCCGTGCACGGTTGATCGCCGACCATCGACCGACCCTGCACACCCTACAAGGAATTTACATGCAAAGGCTCAGCACCCGCACCGGCCTGGACCTGCCCGCCATCGGCCTGGGCACCTGGCCAATGACCGGCAGTGAATGCACCCAGGCCGTGCGCCAGGCACTGGACGTGGGTTACCGGCACATCGACACTGCCACCGCCTACGAAAACGAAGCGGCCGTTGGCCAGGCGCTGCGTGACAGCGACGTGCCACGCGAGCAGATCCACCTGACCACCAAGGTCTGGTGGGACCGCCTGGAGCCCAACGCCATGCGTCAATCGCTGGAAGACAGCCTGCGCGCGCTGGGTACCGAACAGGTCGATCTGTTCCATATCCACTGGCCAGGCACGGACTGGGACCTGGCCCGCAGCATCGACACCCTGGTAGCGCTGCGTGACGAAGGCAAGGCGCGCCACATTGGCGTGGCCAACTTCCCGCTGGGGTTACTGCGCCAGGTGGTGGAAACCCTGGGCGCGCCGTTGTCGGCGATTCAGGTGGAATACCATGTTCTGCTCAGCCAGCAACCGCTACTCGACTTCGCCCGCAGCCATGACCTGTTGCTCACCGCCTACACCCCGCTGGCACGCGGCCAGGCAGCGGCGCAGCCGGTGATCCAGGCAATTGCCCGCAAGCATGGTGTGCTGCCCAGCCAGGTGGCGCTGAAATGGCTGCTGGACCAGGACGGCGTGGCGGCGATCCCCAAAGCCAGCAGCCGCGATAACCAGCTGGCCAACCTGGCCGCGTTGACCGTGCAGCTGGATGACGAAGACCGCGCAGCCATTGCCGGGCTGCCGAAAGACCAACGCGTGGTTAGCCCGCCGTTTGCCCCGGACTGGAACAGCTGAGGCCGCCGCGCTAGTCATTGTTCTTGGGTGATGACCTGCTTCAACCGCTCGCCCGCCGGTGCCGGCCGCCCGTAAAAGTAGCCCTGGAAGTGCGAACAGCCTTCCGCCGCGAGCCGGCGCATCTGCTCCTCCGACTCCACGCCTTCGGCCGTGGTCTTGATCATCAGGCTGTTGGACAGCTCGGTAATGGCGCGAATGATCGACATGGCCTCGCGGCTGTCGCACATGTCATGCACGAACGACTTGTCGATCTTGATCCGGTCGAACGGGAATGAACGCAGGTAGCCCAGCGATGAGTAGCCGGTACCAAAGTCATCCAGTGAAATGGACACGCCCAGGTCTTTCAGTGCGCGCAAGGTACGCACGTTTTCCTCGCTGTTGCCCAGCAGTACCGACTCGGTAATTTCCAGCTCCAGCCGCTGCGGCGGCAGGCCCGAGTCGGCCAGCGCGAGGGCGACGGAATGCACCAGGTCGCCGTTCTTGAACTGCACCGCCGACAGGTTGACCGACACCGTCTGCTCACTGTCCCAACTGGCCGCCTCCTGGCAAGCCAGATTCAGCGCACGGTTGCCCAGCTCGTGGATCAACCCGGTTTCTTCGGCAATGGGGATGAAGTCCATCGGCATGACCATGCCACGGGTCGGGTGTTCCCAGCGCAGCAGCGCCTCATAACCGGTAACGCTGCTGGTCTGATGATCGACTACCGGCTGGTAGTGCAGCTGCAACTGCCCCAGGTGCAACGCTGTGCGCAGGTCGGTTTCCACCAGGCGGCGCTGACGGGCAGCAACGTCCAGTTCGACATCAAAGCATTCATAACGATTACGGCCGTTACGCTTGGCCTGGTACAGGGCCATGTCGGCGTAACCCAACAGTTGCTCTGCCTGGTCATTGTCATCAGGCGCGATGGCGATGCCGATGCTCACCCCCACCACGAACTGATGCCCTTCGATCTGGAATGGCGGGCTGATGGCCTTGATCAGGCGCTGGGCGGTATTACACGCGGCATCCCGCCCCTCCAGGCCCGTCAGCACCACGGCGAACTCGTCGCCACCCAGGCGGGCCAAGGTGTCGTGCTCACGCAGTTCGCGGCGCAGACGCTTGCCCAACTCGCGTAGCAGCTTGTCACCAAAGGCATGGCCCAGGGAGTCGTTGATGTTCTTGAAGTTGTCCAGGTCCAGGCACAGGGCAGCCGTCAGCTTGGCGTTTTCGCTGCCGCGCAACAGGGCCTGGCGTAGCCGTTCGTGGAACAGCGTACGGTTGGGCAGCCCGGTGAGCGCGTCATGGTGCGCCATGTGATGGATCTGCGCATGGGCGGCCAGCTCTTCGGTGGCATCTTCAGCCACGAACAACACGTAATCGGCCTGCCCCTCGCGGCTCTGGCTGAGCAGGGTACGGCTGCGCAGGGTGCGAGGGCCACGGGCGGTGTCGACGCGCGTTTCGGCGGCGTGCCCTTTGGTACTGCGGGCACCACGCACAAGTTGCTGTTCCAGGTAGTCACCGGCAGCCGGTGCCAGGCATTCCCTGGGCAACTGGCCGATCATGCTGCGCTGAGGCCCGCCGAACAGACGTTCGGCCTGCTGATTGGCCAACAGGATGCGCTGGGTTTCCAGGTCCTGGACGATGACGCTCGCGGGAATGTTGGCAATCACCGAATCGAGAAACTGCGAAAGCTTGGCCATTTCCTGGCTGTACTGCTCGGCCAGCTCTTTGGCCTGCAGCAGTTCGAGCTCCTGGCGGTGACGTTCGGAAATGTCGCGGGTGACCTTGGCGAAACCCACCAGTTGCCCGGCATCGTCGTAAACCGCTTCGATGACCACATGGGCGTGGAAGACCGTCCCGTCCTTGCGCAGGCGTGCGCCCGTTTCTTCAAAGCGTCCGGTGCTGCGCGCCTGCTCCAGGTTTAACGCCGGCAACCCGGCTACGCGCTCGGCATCGGTGTAGAACAACGAGTAATGCTGACCGACGATTTCCTCGGCACGGTACCCCTTGGCGCGCTGGGCGCCGGGGTTCCAGTTGGCGACGATACCTTCAGGGGTGAGCAGGTAGATGGCATAATCCACCACGCTCTGGATCAACAGCCGGTACATGATGTCGGGGTTTGCTGCGAGCGACATGAACTTTACCTGAACCTTCGAAGCGCATGAAAACGGACCCCGGCACGCGGCGGCCGGGTCTTGGAAAGCGATGGTGGCATTATGCCGCTCACGAGCGTTTTGTGAAGCACATCACAAAAATGGCGCTATCCCTTATCCACCCCACGAAAAGGCGCCCCCCCCCTCAATGGCGGGTGCCGGTCACCAGAAAATTGAGCAAGTCCGGCTCATCCCCCAAGGCGATAGCCTGCGCCGGCCGCGGCAGGCTCGCCAGCACGGCATTGCAGAAAGCCACGGCGGGCAGATCCTGTGCGTAGCAACGCAGCAGCCAGTCACCCTCCCCCCCCAGCAACTGCAACGCCACCGCTCGGCCGATGCCCTGGCGACGGTACTTCTTCAAGATGAACAGGTCGGCAAGCTCGTGCGCATCGATGCCAGGCAGTTCGCTGCGCTCGACCAGCACGAAGCCGGCGATGAATCCGTCCACCAGCACCAGATACGCGCCCCAGCCGTCGTCCTGCCAGTAGCGGTGCAGGTGCTCCTCGTGGATGTAGAAACGGCCGTCCGCCTCGACGTCTTCCTGCTCCCAGTCGGAGGACTCGTAGCAATAGAACTGGTAGAGGTTGCGGATCAGCGGAGCCTGGTCGATGGTGGTTGGCAGCAGCGCGAGGGGGAGCATGGTGTGGGGCCTGAGCAAAAAGACGATTCTAGATCACCAGGCCCTTGCAGCAAAAAGCCCGGGACCTCCCCGCACGGAAAGCCCCAGGCAAAATCACAGTGACAAAACCTCGGACTCAGCCCTCCTGCAACGCCCGCGGCCGGTGGCTTCGCTCTTCGGCGTCAGGCGACTGGGCACCCTGTAAGCGGAAGTCGAATGACAACTCGGCAAAGCGCTCGCCCTGCACGTCGCGGTCGCGTGCCGCCGCCGCATCCTCGACAAAACGCAGTTCGCCGATCAGGCCGTCGCGGGTGGCATAGGCAAAGTCGTCCCACAGGTACTTGTCGCCCGCAAAGTTGATCTGCGTGGTCAGGTGGCGGTGCCCCGGTGCCGAGATGAAGAAGTGCACGTGCGCCGGGCGCTGGCCATGGCGGCCGAGCAGGTCCAGGCATTCCTGGGTTGGGCCCTGCGGGTCGCAGCCATACCCCGATGGCACGACCGAGCGCGCGCGGTAACGGCCCTCGGCATCGGTGATGATACGCCGGCGCAGGTTGAACTCGGACTGGGTCGAATCGAAGTACGAATAGGTGCCCTGGGTATTGGCGTGCCACAGGTCGACGGTGGCACCGGCCAACGGCTTGCCGTCGGCATCGAACACCTGGCCCTGAAGGAACATCACCACGCCTGGGTCAGTGCCGTCGTCCATGCGCGCTTCGCCTTGGGCCAGCGGCGCCCCGGCAACGTACAACGGGCCTTCGATGGTGCGCGGGGTGCCGCCGCCAAGGCCGGCTTCGGCATCCTTGGCATCCTGCAGCAGGTCGAGGAAGTGCTCGATACCCAGGCCAGCAGCCAGCAGGCCTGCCTCGTTACGGCCGCCCAGGCGGTTGAGGTAGTGGACGGCGTGCCAGAACTCGTCCTCGGTAATCTCCAGGTCTTCGATCAGGCGGGCGGTGTCCTGCAGCACGCGCAGAATGATCTGCTTGAAGCGCGGGTTTCCTTCGGCATGGTCCAGGCCAGCTACCCGGTTGAAGAAGGCTTGAATGTCGGCAGTGTGGGAAATTTTCACGGTCATCGTGCTTACCTCGTATTGTTCTTGTCAGGCATACAGGTGCGAATCAGCGATCGTCGCTGTGAATAGACGAGGGATGCCGACACAGGCCGTCGACCTCGATGTCCATGTACGGGAACAGCGGCAGCTGCATCAGCGTGTCATGCAATGCCTCGACGCTGGGCACATCGAACACGCTGTAGTTGGCGTAATGCCCGGCAATGCGCCACAGGTGGCGCCAGGTGCCTTCGCGCTGCAGGCGCTGGGCCAGTTCCTTTTCGTCGGCCTTGAGCTGGGCGGCCTTGGCCGGGTCCATGTCGACCGGCAGCTTTACGGTCATCTTCACGTGGAACAACATGGTTATCTCCTTGCTTGCTGATCAGCGACGGGCGAAGCGCGCCAGGCGCTGTTCGTCCAACGTCAGGCCCAGGCCTGGGGTGTGGGGGATGTGCAGCTGGAAGTCGCGGTATTGCGGCGGTTCGTTGACGATCTCCTCGGTCAGCAGCAGCGGCCCGAACAACTCCGTACCCCAGGTGAGCTGGCGCAGGGTGAGGAATGCATGGGCCGAAGCCAGGGTGCCGATCGAGCCTTCGAGCATGGTGCCGCCGTACAAGGCGATGCCAGCGGCCTCGGCGATCTGTGCAGTGCGCAGCACCGCGCGCGGGCCACCATTCTTGGCGATTTTCAGGGCGAAGATGCTGGCGGCGCCGTCGGCGGCCAGGCTGAAGGCGTCCTCGACGCTTTCGATCGACTCATCGGCCATGATCGGTGCCGGGCTGCGCTGGTTCAGGCGGACCTGGCCACCGCGGTTGATACGCGAAATCGGCTGCTCGATCAGGTCGATGCCATTGTCGCCCAATACCTGGCAGGCGCGGATGGCCTGGGACTCGTCCCAGTACTGGTTGACGTCGACCCGCACGCTGGCGCTGTCACCCAGCTCGCGCTTGATCGCGACCACGTGCTTGAGGTCCTGCGCCACCGGGTTGGCGCCGATTTTCAGCTTGAACACCCGGTGCCGGCGAATGTCCAGCATGTGCTGAGCTTCGGCGATGTCGCGGGCGGTGTCGCCGCTGGCCAGGGTCCAGGCCACCTCCAGGCTGTCACGTACGCGGCCACCCAGCAGTTCGCTGACCGGCAGGCCCAGGCGTTTGCCCTGGGCGTCGAGCAAGGCGCTTTCGAGGCCGGACTTGGCGAAGGTGTTGCCCTTGGCCAGCTTGTCCAGCTTGAGCATGGCGGCATTGATGTTGTCTGCCGGCAGGCCGATCAGCGCCGGGGCGAGGTACGCGTCGATGTTGGCCTTGATGCCTTCGGGGCTTTCGTAGCCATACGCCAGGCCACCGATGGTGGTGGCTTCACCGATGCCTTCCACGCCATCACTGCAGCGCAGTCGCAATACCACCAGGGTCTGCTGCTGCATGGTGTGCATCGCCAGCTTGTGCGGGCGAATGGTTGGGAGATCGACGATAATTGCATCTATGTGTTCAATCAGCGCGCTTGTCATTGTTGCCAGGTCCCGTCAGGTCGGGCTTCCAGTCGCAGGCCCGTGTGATGCGTTTACTTGATTGTTGAAGGATTGCGCGAGACCCTGACGACCGTCCAATATCAAATGAATCTCCCACCATACCCTGGAGGTCTGATGGAGCTGCGCCACCTGCGTTACTTCAAAGTCTTGGCCGAGACCCTGAACTTCACCCGCGCCGCCGAGCTGCTGCACATCGCCCAGCCACCCCTGAGCCGGCAGATCAGCCAGCTGGAGGACCAGCTCGGCACCCTGCTGGTGGTGCGCGAACGTCCGCTGCGGCTGACCGAAGCCGGCCGCTTCTTCTACGAGCAGACCTGCACCGTGCTGCAGCAGTTGCAGAACATCAGCGACAACACCCGCCGCATCGGCCAGGGCCAACGCCAGTGGCTGGGCATCGGCTTTGCGCCCTCTACCCTGTACACCGTGCTGCCGGAGCTGATCCGCGAACTGCGCCAGGACAGCGAGCTGGAACTGGGCCTGAACGAGATGACCACCTTGCAACAGGTGGAGGCGCTGAAAAGCGGGCGTATCGACATTGGCTTCGGGCGCATTCGCATCGACGACCCGGTGATTCACCAGCAGGTGCTGTGCGAGGACCCGCTGGTGGCCGTGCTGCCCAAGGGCCACCCCCTGGCGGGCAGCCCCCTCACTCTGGCCCAGCTGGCTGGCGAAGCGTTCATCCTCTACCCAGCCAATCCCCGGCCCAGCTATGCCGACCACGTGCTGGCGCTGTTCGCCCACCACGGCATGAGCATTCGTGTCAGCCAATGGGCCAACGAACTGCAGACCGCCATCGGCCTGGTAGCGGTTGGCGTCGGGGTGACCCTGGTGCCAGCATCGGTACAGCAGCAGCACCGTACCGATATCGAGTATGTCGGCCTGCTTGATAGCGGCGCCGTCAGCCCCATCATCCTCAGCCGGCGCAAGGGTGATGTAAGCCCGATCGTGCAGCGGTGCCTGGCGTTGATCGGGCAACAGGCCATATGAACACACCATGCCCCTCGCGGGCGCGCCCGCGAACACGGGCAGCGCAATTTCAAGGCTTCGGCGGTCAATGAGGTTTTGGGGCCAATGAGCTTGCAATCATTGTCAAAATGAACATGGCCATTTGCTACATCTCCCAATGCCTACTAGATTCTTTGAGCGCCGCCATCGTGTCACCAGGAAGGTGGCCCCTCATACCCGCCAATCAATGCAGAATGGAGTTCTCAGAATGGCTATCAGTGCCAAAGTTAACGCTGAATTTTTGATCGACAAGAAGACCTACGAGGCTTCGCTCACCATCCCTGACTCCGCACCCACTGCCGATAAGCCGTTCACTTTCACTGTTACCTCGAAGGGCCCTGAAGCAGGGGCGGTAGAACAGAAGCTTCTCGAAGTCGCTGTGGGTGCCACTAACCAGGTATACGTTGCAGTTGCACCACCAATGGACCTCATCTCTGATGCCATTGGCGGTGACGCCAAGGTCGTTCAGGCGCTGAACGTGGAAGTCTCCGAAGGCACCTACAAAGACGGGAAATTCGTCGTCACGCCTTGACCCCTTCTCGGTGGGGCATACTTCTGTGCCCCACCGCTTTGATTCACCAGCCTGCGGGAGGGCACCTTGCCCATGGATATCCGCATTACGGCGCACTTTGCCTGGTCGGAGATTTTTGGTGGCATGTTTGCCACCCAGAGCAAGTGCCAGCTTGACCTGTCACGTCAGTACAGCCTGATCTATGCAGACTTGGGAACAGGGTTAGCAGAGGGATGGGATGTTTTGGCCGTAATAAACAGAGCCTTCAAAACTGACCTTCCCACCGGACATCTACGGGTCAACGATGCCGGTTTTTTTACCTTCAGCCACTTCGGCGAAGGATCGCCCCCCCCTAAAACCTACCTGGATAGTATTTTCCCGCAGTCACCGGTCCCATCCAGCGTATCCGGGACCACCGCGCCGATGGACAATACCGCGGGCTTTTGGCTGACGGTTAGCCTAAAGGACATCGAGCTATTCGGTAGTCTGATTGAAATCGGCTACGACTCGCCAGCAGGCGCGGGGGACAAGCTTTCACTGTCGGCGGTGCTGTCCAAAGGGACCGTTGCCGGCACCGCAGTCAAAGAGGCCATCTATTCGGCAAGTTTGCCCAACATCCGCCTGTTCAAGATTTTCGGCTTCGAGAACGTCGAGGTCCGTTACCGCTTCAGCACTGCCAGACAGCTCGCTGTCAAAGGTTTGCTGCGTGTATCACTTTTCGATCAGAAGGAGTATCTGTTCCAAGGGGCGCTGATTTCAGACGATGTCAATAAGACGTTCTCGGCCTGCCTGCAGAGCGTCGAGCCAGACGAAAGCGTCCCCCGGCTTTTCGATGGCCAGATGCGCGGTATTTCGTTCCGGCGCCTGGTCTTCGGGGTGTTCGCCAAGTATGGCAGCACCGACGCGCAGAGAAGCATCCAGGTGCAGGGTACAGTTCAGGTCGGCTCCGCCCAGCTTACCGGGTACATCTACCTACAGAACGGCAAACCCCAGGTGGCCAGCGTCAAGGTCGACAAGACCCTGTCGATCGGCGATGTGTTCAACCAATGCATCCCCGGAGCGCTGTGGCCCACTTCCCTCATCGACATCACATTCATGGCGGGCACCGAGCTGTACTACCGCTTAGCAAGCGACAAGCAGCCTGAAAGGCTGGAGACATTCGCCTGCCCTGCCGCAGGTGAACTTCCCTCAGCCCCCCTCGCGAGCAGCATTGACTATCAGAACGGGTTCAACATCAGAGCGTTGTTCGAACTGAAGCTGGTCGAGACCCTGGAAGTGATCGGCACTATCCAGATTGGTAAGGATGGCGTCACTGCCGACATCGGCCTAGGGAAGCCCATCAACCTCTTCATCGTCACCATCGCTGCCGCGCACGCCAGCGAACCCAGCGGCGGGCCGGCCTTCGAGCTGTCCACAGTCGAGGGTAAGTCATCGATGGGGTTCGTCGGCAGCATCTGGTTCATGCAGGCGCCATTCGGTGTCGACGTCAGTGTGAAGACCATCAAGAATGCCAAGGGCAACTCACAGATCGACTGCGCGCTCACGGCCCTGTCCGATCATTCGCCGTTTCTGCCCAAGGGCACTTCCCTAGGGCTTCGATACAGCAAGGACGGAGGTTTCCAGGTCACGAACTGGCCGAGCTTCGAGTACCTGACCAAAGCCATCGACTTCATCAAGACCTTACAAGAACTGTCCAAGGAAGGCAGCCCCGGTTGCGGCAAGCTGGTCGGATTCGCATTCGAGAAGTTGCTGCAGTCAAAATTCAAGATGAGTGTCTCGTTCAGTACTCAGGAGAATGATAAGGGCGTGAACCTGCTACTCAACGGGACCTACACCCTTTCCGTCGCGGATACCTCACTCACCGCCGTGGCAATACCCTTTCCTGAGATCGTGAGCTTCCCCCTACCAAACACAATTGAGTTCTCGGAACTTGGCGACTACATAGAGCGCGCGCTTGCGTCAGCAGCAGAGTCATTTGTCCGAGGCCTGCTGAAGAACCGTGAGGCCATTGCTGCCGTCATCGGCCTGACGGCGGGCAAGGCCGCAGCGTCCTATGCGGCCACCCTTGCATGCCAGTCATTGATAGACGGCGCAGCAGCAGATGCCGTTGTTGCGACCGCGGCCGAGGCATTTGCAGCGGCCACGGCCGCCGAGGCCGGCGGCGCCGCAGCCGGAGCATTGGTGGCCGGCGCTGTAGCCGCTGTCACCAGTTTCTTCGGTGGGACTGGCACTGGCACTGGCACTGGGACTGGGACTGGGACTGGCACCGGTACCGGTACCGCGACACAGAGCCCACCCGACAATCCGCGAGTCAGCATCAGCAATCGCGTCGTTACCCTGACCTGGGGTGGAGGCCAAGGCAACGCAGGCTATCACGCGCAATTGCTCGACAGCGCTGCGAAGGTCCTGCTCGATAGACCGGGCCTAGATGGCGCCACCCGCAATAGTGCGTTCGAGTTTGACGTGCAGTGGCCGTCCGGCCCCTACAAAGCACAGGTCCAAGGTGTTCGTGGTGAATCAGCCACCGATTGGGCGGGGGCCCCATTCAATCGACTGACTGCGCCAGACCAACCACGCGCTCAACAAACCCCAGCCGTCAATGCGCCGGATTACGGCGTGCAACTGAACTGGCCTGCCGTTGCGGGTGCCTCGTCCTACGAGCTTTCAATTACCCAACCAGGAAGCGGAATCGAAAAAGAACCAATCAGGCCTGACCAGCAACAGCCCCTTCCGCCCACGACATACGCGTTCATTTTCAACGAGGCTTCGCCGGCAGGTGATTACGGTTTCAGCGTTGCGGCACAAGGCGGGAATACGTCCGTAGACAGCCCTGACAGCCAGACGCTGACACTGGTTCGTCCAGATCAGCCTCAGGAGCTGCAAGCCAGCAGTGCCGGCAGCAGCGTAGTGTTGCGCTGGCGCGCCGTGGCCCAAGTATTCCGCTACCAGGTTTTGGCCAAGAGGGAGGGATCTTCTCTTCTGGTCATCGATCTGCAAACCCGCGACGAAGGTGGCGTAGTGCATGCCGAGTTCGCCTTGGCCAGTGTGTCGAACACCCCTGTTGTCTATCATCTGCAGGTCCAGGCCCTGCCCGGCGCCGGCCAGGTCGACTACGTCGCGGGTGTGCCATCGGCTGTAGTCGACGTGACGATCACGTCTTATTCGACCGCAGCAGAAATGGCGGCAGCGCTCAACGCCCTCCATATCGAAGGCAGCCAATGCGGCACTCGGTTGCTCGCGGCGTTCCCGGCGCTCACCCCGAACACTTTGGCCAGCGCAATGGCACAAGGCGGTTACGCTGCGCAAGACACGAGCCAGGGCCTGATTGCCGTCTGGCCAAAGACTTCACCCTCGGACCTTGCCGCGGCATTGGCCTTCGCATACTCCGGCCCAGTGGACTGGGCGCGACGCATGTTCGCCCAGGGTGTTCCAGCTACTGAGTGCGCGAGTCAGCTGGTGCAGAGGTTCAAATCCCTCACGCTGAGTTCATTGGCCAATGCCCTGGCCCAAGGTGGATACACATCCTTAGAAACCAGTAAGGCACTGCTCGCTGTATGGCCGGGCACCCCCCCGCTTGAGTTGGCAGCTGCGCTTGCCCTGGCGTACCCGGACCCGGTGCAGTTTGCAGCCTCTCAGTATGCCCAAGGCATCATGGGTGAAGCGTGTGCAGTCAATCTGTTGAAAGCATTCCCCCACCTTGGCGCTGCAGAACTGGCAAGCGCTATGGCAAAAGCAGGCTACCTCGTGACAGACACGGCAACCGGACTCAGGGCTGCCTTCAGCGACATCTCGCCCGCGGAGCTATCAACTGCGCTAGTCAGCGCATATCGGTAAAGGCGGGAGCTTTTGACGCTCCTGAGCATTCATGCGCACCGCTGTATCGCTACAACGAGCAACAGGATCTACCCGTTCACATGCATCACTCACCCAGTCAGTGTCTACGAAAGGAATCCAACATGAGCATCGAGTCTTTGATCAGCATCCTGCAGTCGTTGAAACAGCAAGGCCTGAGCCCTTTAGATGCGATAAGAACCGCTCTTTCCCAGCCCCAGTCGCAGTCTCGGGCCCTTGGATCAACCGAGGACAGTACCACCGTGGCTGAAGCCGTGATTGAAGTCTTCTCCCCCCTGACCGCGACTCAGCTGGCAACCATCCTGCATTCGCTCTATCCCGCCATGACCGCACTTGAGGTCGGGACGACCATTCTCAGCCCAAAGGTTTTGCCAGCCACTCCGGCTACTGAGATGACTGAAGCACTCACGAAAGCAGGCTTCAGCGCAGAGAGCGTCAGCGATGCGGTCAACATCCTGTACCCGGTCGCCGTGACCATCCAGGCTAACCAAGCCTGGCAGGAAACTGGAGTCACATTGACAGGTCGTCAAGTCACCCTGATAACTGCGCAGGGCTCCTGGACGGCCAACCCTGCCACAGGGAAGGTAGGCCCCGCTGGCAACACTAGCTACCGCGCAAAAGAAGGCTACACGTTGCCCGGTGCATTCGAGGGGGCGTTGATCGGTCGCCTCGGGACCAACGCTCCGTTCTTGGTTGGACCGCAGATCAAATTGCCGGCAGGACAGTCTGGTCCATTGCTGCTGTGTATCAACGATGACATCAACGGGATTTATGGGGCAGGCCTAAAAGACAACCAGGGTAGTCTGCAGGTGAAGATCGAGACACAAAGCGAATGACCGAAACTGCCAGCCCGGTGCCCTCCCCAACCGGGCTCGGCAGTCTCAGTGCCCCAATGATCGGTCACGCTCGCCATAGAGCAGGGTCACATTCACCCGTTGGTTGACGTAGCCCGTGCGAAAAGCCAGTGGCGCGGTCGCGTGGAACAGGTCGGAATTGAAGATGATCGCTCTATTGCAACGGTAGGGAATGATCGCTGGGCGAGCCCCAGACTCTTCCAGGAACGCCACAATCCGGTCACCGTGCCGATTGTAGGTTTCGAAGTCCCAGTCCGGGGGCGCTTGGACGTCGTAGATCACAAGCCCTCCAGAATCGTGATCAAGATTGGCCTCGTCAGGTGTAATCCAAAAGTTCACGTTCACCGCGGCGAAGTCGGCGTGTGGGTTTGTCGCTGGCTGATCATGCTGGTACTTGAATCCCCACATCTGCAGGAGTGGGTGATGCACGCCTATCAGTTCGGGGAAGAAACGCCGAATTTCCTCTGCGACCTGCAGCAATAGCGGGCAGTTGAAGCCATCCCTGAAGAACGCCCCTAGTCGACCATGTGCATAGCGGTCGGTGTGCCAGATGGTGGATTGCAAACAGAACGCCTGCAGGAGCGCCAGCGCATCTACTGACAGAAAGTCATCGATCACGACAAGGCCCAGCGGGCTTTCCTGGTAATCCCGCTCTGCCTGGAGCAGAGCCGGGCTCAGGTTCAAGGCCCCTTCGGGCAGGCGCGGCGCGTTCAGTTGGTGGACATTCCGCCCGTAGGACGCTGGCAGTGGCGCGTCCACGACCGGTGGCTTCAAAGAATTGTCAGCTTGATCGTATCGTTGGAGAACTGCCTCATACGCGCCAATTTCCGCCACAAGCTGCGGACCAATCAGCCCATGGTCTCGCAAATAGCGTAACTGCTCGAGGTCGTGGGCCAGCTTCGCCCGCGAAGCCCTAGGAGGAACATCAGAACGCTGGGAAGTGTCGGGTTGAGATAACGTCCGCTCAACCCCGCGAGTTGCAGTGGCATAGTGCGCGGCCCACACACCCGCGTCGACAAGATCGTGAGCCCGCAATGAGGTGCTGACGAGGTTATCCAGGATTTCTGGATCGCGCGGGTACAGTTCTTCGAGCATCCTCCACATTGCTCGGGCCGAGTCATGCTGCCCTATGTAGCCATATAGTGTTGCAAGTAGAAAAGCCAAGTTAGCCCTGGCCAGGTTGAACGTTGGCTGCAGGCTGATCGCAACTTTGTAGCTCGAAATCGCATCCTCATTGCGCCCCAACTGCTGTAAGGCCCAACCAAGATTGTTGTGGCCAGCAGCCGAGTCAGGGATCTGCTGCACAATGGCGCGAAAGCAGGTCTCAGCGGCCTCATAATCCCCCTGGTCGCAGAGGCTACAGCCCTCCGCCAGTCGGACCGATATCGCCTCCTGCGAGCAGCTCTGCGGGAGGTGCCGGAGCACACCATATTTCGCAATCGGGTCTCGCACACTCACGCAAGGCCCCTGAATTGTTCCAGGTAAAGCCTCATCATCCTCGCATCATCGATAGCTTCGTTGACAGTATTCTCAACACCGTCATTCCAGTCATCACCAATCGCAGCTCTGGCTACATCGGTATCCGTGAGCGCAGCCCAGGTGGACTCGGTATCCAGAAGCCCGGTGACATCGAGTAGGCGCCGTTGCCCATTTTCCGACGCGTTGAGTAAGAAGTCGTAGTTTAGGAGCAAGCTGCTTTCGATCAATTTCCCAAGCATGCCTTGGCATTCGACGTAGCCAACATAGACCTCGCCTCCAGCAGTCGCAATCTCTAGGCCGTTGTTAGTCTCGACCCCGCCAAGAGTACGCATTTTGTAGATCTGGCCACCAGGCTGGGAGTGTTCATAAAGCCTTTGCCTGATTGAGCGCGAAGTGAACCCGCAGTAGAAGGGGAGACAAGTGCCCTGCCTGCTGTCCGTGACAAAATAGATCACATAGATGCCCGGGCTTTGTACCCCGGCATTTTGACCGGGAGACAACGACAACGCGCTCCCGCCGTAGGCCCGAATGACACCGGTAATGTTTCTGCTATCCCTTTCAGCGTCCATGACTTCGTCCTTGTAATTGCGCACCAGATTGCTCAGTTGAGCAGAGTGCTGAACGCTCAGCTTAGCCACTATAGCGCCACTAGCCAGGGCAGGCGACGAGTGACTCCAAGTAGCCAAGAAAGGCCCTCAGCCGGACATTGTTCCGCGAGGGCTGAGCAGCGAAGAAGATGCCATTGTCCTTCGAGCGGGTTGGTGCTGTGCAGTCGCTGCCGGTGCGCCTTGGGAAACGCCCGACGGCATGTACGTCAGCCATTGGGTATTGTTCACCGCGTTACGCTATGGATTTCCAGCTGATCACCGCGTAACCAGTCGATAAACCGTGCAAACAACTCCGATTGCGAGTTGATACCAAGCTTCATGTACAGGTTCTTGCGGTGCATGCGCACGGTCTCCGGCGAGATACCCAGCTCCTGCGCAGTAGATTTCACCGAGTGCCCGCGCAGGATCATGTGCGCCACTTCCCGCTCGCGGTCGGTCAGCACCTGGCAGCCAAAGCTGTCGAACGCTGCCTGCAGGCTGCCGCGCTCGGTTGATGCAGTGCCCGGTTCCAGGTTGTGCCGGGCATAGCGCACCAGCAGTTCGCGCACCATCGGCTCCAGCGCACGCAACAGGTCGACCTGCCCGGCGTTCAGACGCGTGCCGCTGCAGCCTCGGAACAGGCTCAGCGACAGCTTGCGGCCTGCGCTGATGTCGACGATGTAGTAGCTGTCTTCACTGCAACCTGTACCCAGGTAATAGGCCTTGTAGTAGTCGCTGTCGAAGAAGTTGTCGGGGGCGATTTCCTGCAGGTGGTAAAAGCCTTCGGCCAGGCCGCTTTGCACGGCAAGGCAGAAAGGGTCCAGCAGGTAGCCGGCGCTGAAATAGCGCTCCAGCACGGCAGCCCGATGCCGTTCGGGAATGCCTTGCTGGTACAGCAACTGCGGCGCCCGCCCCTGGCACTCAAGGCTGATCATCATCGACTCCACCCGCACCAACTGGCCGATGGCTGCGGCCACATACTCCAGCGCCTCGGCGGTTTCGCCATGGGCCAGGGCGCGCTGCAACGCCGCGTGCCACTGCTGCAGCGCGCCCATTGTGAGGGTAAGCGGGGTATCGGGAGAGGCCTGGGTCATGCCCGGCAGTCTAGCCTGCCAGGCACGCCCGCGCACAGCCCTTTGCGCCAGGTTCATCGGCCTTGGTACAGGCCAAGCGCCGTGAGTTCACGCGCGGTTTCGAGGATGCACTGGCGCAGGGTCTCGACGATCTCGTCCACCTGCGCATGGGTGATGATCAATGGTGGCGACATCACGTTCAGGTGCATGATCGGGCGCACCAGCAACCCTTTTTCCTGCGCTTTGCTGTGGATGCGCTCGCCGATGTTCACCTCATCGGCGAACAGTGCCTTGCTGGCCTTGTTGGCGACGAACTCGACACAGGCCATCAGCTTCATGCAGCGCACATCCCCCACCAGCGGCAGATCGCGCAGGCTCTGCAAGCGTTGCTCAAGGTAACCCCCCACGTCCTTGACATGATCGAGCAGGTGCTCGCGCTCGATGATCTCGATGTTCTTCAGCGCCGCCGTGCAGCACACCGGGTGGCCGCTGTAGGTAAAACCGTGGGTGAAGCAACGGCCCTTGCCTGGCTCGGCAATCACTTGCCAGATACGCTCGGAAAAAATACACGCACCCAGCGGCAGGTACGCCGAGGTCAGGCCTTTGGCGGTGGTGATGATGTCAGGGATGACGCCAAACAGTTCCTCGCTGGCGAAGAAGGTGCCCAGGCGCCCGAACGAGGTCACCACTTCGTCGGCGACGAACAGGATGTCGTAGGTCTGGCACAGCTGCCACATGCGCTGGAAGTACCCCTCGGGCGGAATGATCACCCCGCCCGAGCCCATGATCGGCTCGGCGAAGAATGCCGCCACGTTATCGGCACCCAGCGAGAGGATCTTGTCCTCGAACTCGGCCACCAGGAAGTCGAGGAACTCCGCCTCGTCCATGTCATCTGGCGCGCGGTACGGGTTGGGATTGGAGACGTGGTGGATCAGGTCGTGGTGGTAATCGAACTCCGGCACCCGGTCGGCGGCCTTGTTGCCAATCGACATGGTCAGGGTGGTGGAGCCATGGTAAGCGTTGTAACGGGCGATGATGTGCTTCTTGTGCGGCTTGCCTCGGCAGTTCTGGTAGTACTGGATCAGCCGGTAAGCCGTATCGACCGCGGTCGAGCCGCCCGTGGTGAGGAACACATGGTTCAGGTCACCCGGCGCCAGCTGCGCGAGCTTCTGGCACAGTTCGATGGCGACGTCGTTGGCCATGTCGGAGAACGGGTTGGAATAGGCCAGCTGGCGTACCTGGTCGGCGATGGCCACGGCCATTTCCTCACGGCCCAGACCAATGTTGGTGCACCACATGCCGCCGACGGCATCGAGGAAGCGGTTGCCGTGGGTGTCGCGAATGTAGGCGCCTTCACCGGCGACGATGTTCAACGCACCTTGCTCGCGGTGTTCGTCGAACACATGGTAGCCGTGCATGTAGTGGGCCTTGTCGGCTTCCACCAGCGGGTCGTGGGCAATGGCGAATGCTTTGCTTGGGGTGGCCATGGGCAGCTCCTTGGCGGGAATTTTTGGGCAGTGTTCAGAAACCGGTCTTGACCGTGCTCCAGACCCGGGTGATGGCGCGCATGTCCTTGGGGCTCTGGGTTTTCTGCGCGAAGAGGCGCTCACGGGTTTGTGCGTCGGGGTAGATGGCCGGGTCCTGGCGGATGTCATCACGCACCAGCGCGGTAGCGGCAGCGTTGCTGTTGGCGTAGTGGATGTAGTCGGTGACCTTGGCCATGGTCTGCGGCTGCAACAAGAACTCGATGAAACGGTGCGCGTTGGCCGCGTGCGGCGCATCCTTGGGGATGTACAGGTTGTCGAACCAGATCAGCGAACCTTCCCTGGGGATGAAGAACGACAGTTTGATGTCCTTCTTCGCTTCCACTGCGCGGGCCTGGGCGGTGGCATAGTCACCGGACCAGGTCAGCGCCAGGCAGACATCACCATTGGGCAGGCTGGTGAGATAATTCACCGAATCGAACTTGCGTATGTAGGGGCGGATGCCCAGTAACAGTTGTTCGGCCGCCTTGAGGTCGGCCGGCGACGCGCTGCGTGGGTCCTTGCCCAGGTACTGCAAGGCCAGCGGGATGACCTCGGTGGGCGCGTCCATCAGGGTGACACCGCAGTCGGCGAAGCGCGAGACGATCTTGGGGTCGAACAGCATGGCCAGCGAACCGATCGGCGCGTCGGGCATGCGCGCGGTGATCTTGTCGACGTTGTAGGTGACCCCCGAGCTGCCCCAGGTGTAGGGCGCCGAATACTTCAGGCCAGGGTCGTAGCCCTGCAGGTCGTTCACCACCTGCTGGTCGAGGTTGTGCCAACTGGGCAGTTGCTGCTTGTCCAGGGCCTGGAACACACCGGCGCTGATCAGCGGGGGTACCAGCGAGGCGTTGAGCATGACCAGATCGTAGCCGGAACGGCCGGTGAGCAGCTTGGTCTGCACGGTTTCGTAGCCATCGAAGGTGTCGTAGATGACCTTGATGCCGGTGGCCTTCTCGAAGTCGGCCAGGGTAGTTTCACCGATGTAGTCGGTCCAGTTGTACAACCGTAACGTGTTACCGCTGTCCACCTCTGCCGCCTGGGCCAGGCTGGCGCCAGACGCCAGCAGCAGACCGCCAATCACCTTCAGTACCTTGCGCATGGCAACTCCATCGTGTGAGTGCTCCGGATCGAGCCGATGGGTTCACTATCGGTGGATTGGTCCAGGGGTGACATACCCCGAATGTGTGGGTGGTCGTTTTTTGGCAGGTGGCGCTGGAAGGTTTGCAGCCCTTTCGCGACACAAGGCTGCTCCCACAAGGACGGCGCAGCCTTCGAAGCTGACGGTAATCCTGGGAGCGGCCTTGTGTCGCGAAAGGGCCGCAACGCGGCCCCAGTGTTCAGTACAGGAGAAAGGTCACGTCAGCGGGTACAACGCTTCATCGAACTGCGCCAGGCGCGGGAACACCAGTGGCTGGTCGTCCGAGAGCTGCTCCAGACGCTGCCGGTATTGCTGCAGAAAGTCCTGTCGCGCATCAGCACTGATGTACGGCACATGCCACGCCACGAACGGCGGCAGCACCTCGAACCCGACATAGGCCAGCGTGCCCCGCAGGATCGGCCGCAGCATGTCTTCCAGCGGCCCGTGAATCGCGCCGTCGCCAAACATGTGCTCTCGCCCGCCCAGGGTCACGGTCACCAGCGCCCTCTTGCCGGCCAACCCGCCCTGGTCGTAGAAGCGCTTGCCGCCATAGCACACCCCCGACACCAGCACCCGGTCGATCCAGCCCTTGAGCATGGCCGGGGCCGAGAACCAGAAGATCGGGAAGTTCAGCACCAGCAAGTCGGCCCACAACAACTTGTCCAGCTCCTGCTGGATATCCGCGGCAATGGCGCCACGCTTGACGCCCTGACGCTGCTCCAGCGCATACACGAGGTACTCGGGGTTCTCGCGCTGGGTAAAGTCATCGGCACTGGCCACCGGGTTCCAGCCCATGGCGTACAAGTCACTGACCTGCACCTGATGGCCTTGGGCGCGGAAGGTTTCCACAGCCTGGTCACGCAGGGCTGCCGTGAACGATTGCGGCTCGGGGTGAGCGTGGACGATCAGTACATTCACAAACATTCTCCTCACACAAAACAGGTTATCTTGCCGCAGTGGTTCAGCAGCGCGCGCCGTCCTCCTGGCCCGGGCGACGCGTACGCTGGACGGTGTGTTCACGCATCCGTCTGCCCGCGCATCAGTTCGCCGGCGCAGCGGGCAATGCGCTGGCAGGCATCGACCAGCGCCTCGTTGCCCAGCACCAGGCCCAGGCGGATATGCCCGGCAGCGCTAGGGCCGAATGCCTCGCCGGCGAGCACCGACACGCCTTGGCTATCCAACAGGTAGTCGGCGAAAGCCTGGGCGCTATGGCCGGTTTCACGGATGTCGACCATCACGAACATGCCACCATCGGGCTTCAACGCCTTCAAACCCGGGCAGCCGGCCAGCTGCTCGCACACCAGATCGCGCCGCTGGCGGTAGGCTTCGCGCATGGCGTCCAGTTCGGGCAACGGGTGCTCCAGCGCCACCACGGCGGCATCCTGGACGAAGTCCGGCAAGCCGTAGAGCATGCACAGGGCGAGGTTTTCCAGATGCGTGGCCAGTGCTGTCGAGCCGACCACCCACCCCATGCGCCAGCCGGTCATGGCATGCGATTTGGACAGGCTGTTCAGCGTTGCAGTCCGCTCGGCCATGCCCGGCAGGCTGCCGGGGCTGACATGCTCACCTTCATACAGCAGCTCGCTGTAGACCTCGTCAGAGATCAGCCACAGATCATGGGCAACGCACAGTTCGGCCAACGCCTCCCAGGTGGCGCGCGGCAGGCTCGCCCCTGAAGGGTTGTGCGGGCTGTTCAGGGCCAGCGCGCGGGTGCGCGGGGTAATGCGCTCGGCGACGTCACGCGGGCACACGCGAAAGCCATTCTCGGGCTTGACCGGTACCGGCACCACCTTGGCGCCGCAGGCACCGAACACAGCCTCGTAGGTGACATACATCGGTTCGGCAACGATCACCTCATCGCCTGGGTCGAGTATGCACTGGGCTACGCAGAACAGCGCGCACTGGGCACCCGCCAGCACGGTCACCTGGTCGACGCTCACCGCCTGGCCACTGCGCTGCCGGTGACGGTTGGCGATGGCCTGGCGCAGCGCCAGCTTGCCGCGTACATCGGCGTAATGAGTATGGCCAGCGCGCAGGCTGTCGATGGCCGCCTCGACGATAGGCGCGGGAGTGTCGAAGTCCGGGTCCCCCACCGACAGCAGCAGGATGTCCTTGCCCTCGGCCTGCAGCGCCAGGGCGCGGTAGTGGATGTCCCAGGCCGCAGCGCCGTCGCCGGCGATGCGTTGGGTGAGCTTGGCGTAGCGCATGGCAATCTCCTTTCAATGGCAATTTCAGTCGACGAGCATCTTCGGGTTGGAACTGCCCCATACGGTGTACAAATCGGCGAGCAACGCGCCGTTGATTTCTTCCATCTCGGCCTGGGTGATTTCGCCCCCGGCCTGCTTGCCAAACAGCACCACTTCGTTGCCCCCCTTCACATCAGGGAAGTCGGTGACATCGACCATCAGCGTGTTCATCGACACCTTGCCCACAACCGGCACACGGTGGCCGTTGATCAGCACATGGCCCTTGTTGGTGAATACCCGGCGGTAGCCATCGGAGTACCCGACCGTAATGTTGGCCAGACGCGAATCACGGGCCAGGGTGAAGGTGCGGTCATAGCCCACGGTGTTGCCAGCCGGATAGCTGTGCACCGCCGCCACATGCGATTTGAACTGCATCGCACGCTTGTACTCAGTGCGCCCCGGCACGGTGTCGCCGAACAGCGCGCCCCCCGTTCGCACCATGTCCAGGCGCGCTTCCGGCACCTCCAGCGTAGCGAACGAGTTGGCGGCGTGCAGGGTGAGCTTGCTGCGGTCGAGCTTCGCGTGCTTGATCAACCAGTCGGTCTGCTCGTTGAAGGCTGCCAGGCCCTTGCGGACATCGTCCTTGTCCTCCACGGCAAAGTGGGTCATCAGCGCGACCAGCTTGAGGTGCTTCTGGTCGGTGATCTGCAGCGCTTCGCCACGGCCGGACCAGGTGGCCATCTCCACCCCGTTGCGGCTCATGCCGCTGGAGTTGAGCGCCATGTGAATGCGCAGGGTCTTGCCATGGCGCGCGGCGATGGCATCGGCCTGGCGGGCGAATTCCGCGCTGCCCACCAGCTCCTCCATGTCGTACTGCAAGCCATCTTCCAGCTCGCTGAGGCTGGCCAGGCGTACCCGCACCAGTTGCCCGGTGAAGCCACTGGCGCGGACCACGCGGGCCTCCTCGTTGCTGGCCACCGCCACGCAGGGCACGCCCTGGGCGATGATCGATGGCATTACCAGGCCGATACCGTGGCCATAGGCATCGGCCTTGAGCACAGCGCACAGCTTGGACTTGCCGGCCAGCTCGGCCTGCAGGGTGCGGATATTGTGTTGCAGAGCGCTGGCACTGACCTCAACCCAGGCGTTGCTGTTCTGCACGGTCAGGGTGTTGGTGCCGTTGTCCATCGACAACGGGGGGGCCGCATACAGGGGGGCCTGTCCGGTGATCAGAAGTGCCAGGGATGCAGCCAGAAGGGTACGGCGAAAGGGCATGGTGGTTACTCGTGTTCTTGTCGTTGTGCGCGCCTTAACAGACGCAGGTGTGTTTGAGTTCGATGAACGTCACGCCGGGGGTGGCGAAGCCGCTGGCCAGGTCGGCCTGCAATGCGTCCAGGTCGCGTGGCTGGTGCACGGTGCAGCCGAAGGCGCGGGCCAGGCCGATGAAATCCGGGTTGCGCGGCAGCACGCCGACCGGCTCGATATCCAGACCGAGCATATCGTCGCGGATCTGGCCGAGGGCGTCATTGTTCCAAAGCAACACCACCAGCGGCCGGTGCAGCTCCTCGACGGCAGTTGCCAGTTCCTGGGCGGTGTACAGGAAGCCGCCATCACCCACAAGTACCAGGCCGGGGCGGTGGTCGCTGGCGAACATACCACCGATGCCAGCCGGCAGGCCGTAGCCGAGGGTGCCGTAGCCGGTGGGGTGCAGCCAGCTACGTGGTGCCCGGCTGGAGAAGGCGTAGTTGCCGGTATAGGCCAGCTGGGTCATGTCGCTGCTGATGAAGGCATCGTCGGGCAGTACGGCGGCGATACGGTCCAGAATGGCCTGGTGCGTGGCCTGCAACGGGGCATGCCCATTGCGGATGGCCTGGCGCAGGGTGGCCACCGCCGCGCTGGCCTGGGCCGGGTCACGCTGAAGTGCGGGCAGGTGTTCGAGCAAACCGTCCACGGTTTGCCGGGCATCGCCCTGCAGGGCAATGGCACAGGGGTAGAAATCGTTGAACTTGCGCGGGTCGATGTCGACGCGCAGCAGCTCGCCGCGGATCGGCAGACGTTCGCGCCAGAAGTCGGTGTCGGCCATTTCGGTGCCTACAGCAAGCACCACATCAGCCTGGCTGATCAACTGCCAGCCGGGTTCGACGCACAGGCTGGCGCCGGCATTGAGTGGCGCGTCTGGCGGCAGCAAGCCCTTGCCGGCCACGCTGGTGAACAGAGGCGCTGCCAGCCGTGTACTAAGTTGCTGCAACTGCTCAGCCGCGTGCAACGCGCCCCCCCCGGCAATGATCATCGGCCGCTGGGCGGCGGCAAGCTTCAGGGCAGCCTGCTCGAGGGTTTCGCGGCGCGGCTGGCCACGCCCGGGACGGCGTACCACCTCACCGCTCCAGTCCCGGCTGACCGGTGCCGCCAGCACGTCCAGGGGCACCGAAATATGCACCGGGCGCGGTCGTTCGCTGTCGAACACGGCCCAGGCGCGGGCGATCAGCTCGGGCAGGTCATCGCCGCGCAACGCCACGGCCGAGAACGCGGTGATCGGCGCAGTCATGGCGCGCTGGTCCTGGGTTTCGTGCAGGCAGCCCCAGCCCTTGCCCAGGCTGGCGGTGTGGTTGACGCTGGAGATCACCAGCATCGGCACCGAGTCGGCATAGGCTTGGCCGATGGGGGTGGCGACGTTGGTTACGCCTGGGCCGGTAATGACGAAGCACACTCCGGGCTTGCCACTGACCCGCGCGTAACCGTCGGCCATGAAGCCGGCGCCTTGCTCGTGGCGGGTCAATACATGGCGAATGCCGCTGCCCGGCAGGCCACGGTAAAGCTCCAGGGTGTGCACGCCGGGGATGCCGAACACGGTCTCAACGCCGTAGTTGGCCAACAACCGCACCAGGGCCTGGCCGGCCGTCAGGGTAAGGTCATTCATGTCGTTCTCCTTGCGTCTGGCCGAGGCGGATCAGCGCGTCGACCGCGGTGGTGCCGTCGGCACCGACCATCAATGGGTTCACATCCAGCTCCAGCAAATGCCCGGCGTTTTCGCAGGCGTAATCGGCGACTGCGCGGATGGCCGAGACCAAGGCATCGAGGTTGGCGGCCGGACGGCCACGGAAGCCTTGCAGCAGGCTGGCACTGCGCAGGCTCAGCAGCGCTGCCCGGATGGCGCTGTCGGTAGTGGGCAGCAACAGGCTGACACTGTCCTTGAGCAGTTCGACCAGCACGCCGCCGGCACCGATCACCAAGGCCAGGGCAAAGTCGTGTTCACGCTTGATGCCCACTATGAGCTCGGCCAAGGGCGGCTCGGCCATGGGCTCGAGCAGCACCTGATCAAACGCAACCTGCGGGGCGTAGTCAGCGATGCACTGGCGCATCTGCACCAGTGCAGCTTCCAGGGCACGGGCATCGCGCAGGTTCAACGCCACAGCGCCAGCTTCGGTCTTGTGCGGCAGCTGCGCGCTGACCGCCTTCAGTACCAAGGGGTAACCGACGCGGGCAGCGTCTGCCACGGCGCGTTCGGGCGTACTCAGCACGCCCGCAGGCACGGGCAGACCGAAGGCGCGCAGGGCCTGCTTGGATTGCCATTCGTCCAACAGTCGGCTTTCGCCCGTGAGGGCCTGCGGGCACAGCGGTACCCGCGCAGCCTCGCCCTGGTCCAGCAACCGCTGGCGGTTCCTTTGGTAAGCGACGATACGGCCCCAGGCCGCCAGGCCGTCTTCCACGCCCTGCAGGGCAGCGATACCCCGCGCATGCAGGCGCTCACGCGTACTGGCAGGCAACAGTTCCGGGAAAGCCGAGGTGACGAAGCCGATCTTGCCGTGGCGTTCAACGGCATCGCAGTACAGCCCCAGCAGCAGGTCGCATTCCTTGCGCTCGCCGGTGAACGCCGCCGGGTAGTCCAGCACCAGCATCGCCGCGCCCGCGGCGCCGCTCAGGGTGCTGTCGAGCATGCGTTGCAGGGCGGCTTCATCGCCCCAGATGGCCGTGGTGAAGTCCAGTGGGTTGACCAGGTTGGCATAGCCCGGCAACACCTCGGCCAGTGCCGCCACCTGCCCTTGCGCGAGCTTCGGCAGTTGCAACTGGTTGCGTTCGGCATAGTCGGCAATCAGGCCGGCATCGCCGCCTGAGCAGGCCAGCGCAATCAGCTCGCCATCTGCCGGCAAGCGTCCGCAGGCTGCGGCCTTGAGCGTTTCGACAAAGCTCACCGGGCCGCTGACGCGGATTACGCCCAGGCGCTGGAACAGGCTGTCGTACAACGCATCGGAGCCGGACAACGAGCTGGTGTGGCTGAGCGCCAGTTCAGCGCCGATCTGCGAAACGCCAGTCTTAAGGGCAATGATCGGCGTACCCTGCTGCAATGCCTTGTAGGCGGCGCGTGCAAAGCCCGGCACGTTCTTCAAGCCTTCCAGGTGCAGCCCGATGGCCGTTACCCGTGGGTCGTCGAGCAGCACGTCCATCAGCTCGGCCACACCCAGTTGCGCCTGGTTGCCGACCGAGGCCATGTAGGCCACCGGCAGGGAGCGGTCGCTCATGGACAGGTTGTAGGCGAAGTTGCCACTTTGCGTGAGGATCGCCACCCCCTTCTCCACTTGCTGGCCACCATGCGCCACCGGCCACAGGGCGGCACCGTGCAGGTAGTCGAGCAGGCCATAGCAGTTAGGGCCGAGCAAGGCCATGTTGCCGGCGACGTCGAGCAGGCGTTGCTGCAACTGGCAGCCCTCCTCGCCGCTTTCGGCAAAGCCCGAGGCGTAGCAGATGGCGCCACCGGCGCCACGTGCAGCCAGCTCGGCAACGCACTGCAGGGTCAGCTCACGGTTGGTGGCGATGAACACCGCGTCCGGGGCGTAGGGCAAGTCGACCACCCGGGCCACGCAGGGGATGCCTTCGAGGCTTTCATGCTGCGGGTTGACCAGCCACAGCTCACCGGCAAAGCCACCTTCGGCGCAGCGCTTGAGCGCCCGCGCCATGCTGCGCCCGCCGACGAAGGCCAGGTGTCGGGGCGCCAGCAGGCGCTTGAGGTTGTCACGAATCGATTGCGACATGGGTGTTCTCCTGGCGCTCAGCGCAGCAGCGGGCGCAGCAGTTCGCGGGCGATGATATGCCGCTGGATTTCCGAAGTGCCCTCCCAGATGCGCTCGATACGCGCGTTGCGCCAGATGCGCTCAACTGGCCCTTCATCCATCAGGCCCATGCCACCGAAGATCTGCACGGCTTGGTCGGCGACCTTGCCCAGCACCTCGCTTGCAAACAGCTTGGCCATGCCGGCCTCACCGTCGGTCATGTTGCCCTGGTCCATCTTCCAGGCGGTGTGCAGGGTGAGCATCTCGGCCGCGCGGATCTGCGTGGCCATGTCGGCCAGCTTGAACGACACCCCCTGATAGCTGCCGATGGGCTGGCCGAACTGCTTGCGGTCGGCGGCCCATTGCAGCGACAGGTCGAGGGCGCGCTGGGCCTGGCCCACGCAGTTGGCGGCGACCATCACCCGACCGGCGGTAAGCCAGGCGTTGGCCACTTCCCAGCCCTTGCCGACTTCGCCCAGTACCTTGCTGGCCGGCACCCGGCAGTCGTCGAAAAACAGCTCGTAGGTGTGATAACCACGGTTGCTCACGCACTTGGGACCACGGCGGATGGTCATGCCCGGCGTACCCCGGTCGACCAGCAAGGCGGTGACCGCATTGCGCTTGCGCCCGTTGTGCTCGTAGGTGTCGGTGACAGCGAAGACGATGGCGAAATCGGCGTGGCCTGCGTGGCTGATGAAGTGCTTGCTACCGTTGATGACAAAGTCATCGCCCTGACGTACGGCGCGGGTCTTGATGGCATTGGCATCAGAGCCGGCGCCCGGTTCGGTGAGGGCGAAGCAGTCGATCTTCTCGCCCTGCACGCACGGCAACAGGTAGTCGTTGATCTGCTCGTCCTTGCAGGCCATGAGGATTTTCGACGGCCGTGCAACGAAGACATGCAGCGCCCAGGACACCTTGGACAGCTCACGTTCGATCAGCGCCTGGGACAGGTAGTCCAGGCCGCCCCCTCCCACTTCCTCGGGCATGTTGAAGGCATAGAACCCGGCAGCGATGGCCTTGCCACGGATCTGCGCGGCCAGTTCGGGTGACACGGCGTCGGCGCGGTCCACCGCTTCCTCATGGGGCAACAGTTCTTTGGCAACAAAGCTGCGTACCGCTTCCACCAACATTTCTTGTTCTTGGGTCAGTTGGAAATTCATCTGCGAAGGTCCTGATGAGGGTCGGGTATCGGATTACTGGCCGGTAAAACGGGGGGCGCGACGTTCCACCGAAGCTTGCAGGGCCTCGGCGCCATCCTGGCTGCGGCCACACAGCAGGCCGGCGTGGCGCTCGGCTTCCAGCTGTTCAGCCAGCGTGCGCCGGGCACCGTCGCGTATCAGCCGCTTGGTCTGCGCATAGGCGAAGGTCGGGCCATTGGCCAGGCGCCCGGCCAGTTCGGCGGCAACGGCAGGCAACTGCTCGTCGGCGCAGACTTCGCTGACCAACCCGGCGGCCAGGGCGCGATCGGCGCCCCACAATTCGTCCAGGAACAGCAGGCGCTTGGCCTGCTCGCTGCCGATCAGCCGTGGCAGGTGCCAGCTGGCGCCGGCATCGGGGCTGTAGGCCATGCTGGTGTAGCCGGCCTTGAAGCGCGCCGAGGCGGCGGCGATGCGCAGGTCGCAGCACAGGCTGAGGTCCATGCCACCGCCCACGGCGGTGCCGTTGATGGCGGCGATGGTGGGTTTGTCGAGGCTGTGCAGGCGCAACATCAGGGCATGGGCAGTTTCGGTCCAGCCGTAGCTTTCCAGGGTGCCCGCCGCTTCGGCGGCTGCCCATTCGGCCAGGTCGGCGCCAGCGCAGAAGCTGCGGCCGCTGCCGGTCAGCACCACCACGCGTACGGCGGGGTCGTCGGCATGGCTGTCGAGCAAGGCGTGCAGTTGCTTGAGGGTGGGAATGTCCAGCGCGTTGCGCTGCTCGGGGCGGTTGAGGGTGATCCAGGCAACGCCGGCTTCGACCTTGCTCAACAGTGACGACGACGGGGTGGTCATGGGGGGCCTCGGTGTTGTTGTGATGGTGTTGGAGGGCTTGACGAGGGAGATACTAAACGAGTGTTCAGCAAGGCGGGATGGGCTGTTACAACTTCGCACAACTCGGTGTCTGGCGTTACACAAGGGCGTTCGTCCTGACGGCTTTATGGCCTGTGAGATCGCGCACCGCACAGGCGGCGCTCGACCTCACAGGCGCTGAAAATGCAGCGACCAACACCTGCCGACGACGAGCTGCGGTGTCAAACCCCTGGTGCGCTGGGCTCGAAGGCCCCCTGCCGGCGGCGGTTGAC
Organism: Pseudomonas sp. YQ_6; assembly: GCF_043103245.1. Taxonomy (NCBI): domain Bacteria; kingdom Pseudomonadati; phylum Pseudomonadota; class Gammaproteobacteria; order Pseudomonadales; family Pseudomonadaceae; genus Pseudomonas; species Pseudomonas sp. YQ_6. The sequence goes on along the minus strand of NZ_JBICJR010000056.1, from coordinate 77,488 downwards.
GAAGAAGTACGCCGCATAGCACAGGGCAATGAAGCCAAAGCCCCAGTACAGCGACGGCCGCTGGGTTTCATCCAGCGCCAGGAACACGAACAGCGAACTGCACAGGGTGATGCACAGCAGCGGCACCAGGGGGTACAGCGGCGCCTTGTACTTCAGGTCCTGCAGTTGCCCGCCGTCACGCAGCCATGCCTTGCGGAAACGGTACTGCGCCAGGGCGATGACGATCCAGGTCACGGTGCCGGACATGCCGCTCACCGCCATCAGCACCATGAACAGCGTGTCAGCCGCGACGAAGCTGGTCATCAGCGAGATCAGCGCAAAGCACAGGGTGATGCTCAGCGCCCGCAGCGGCACGCCACGCTTGCTCAGCGGCGACAGGCTTTTCGGTGCCATGCCAGTCTTGGACATGGCCCAGAGGATGCGCGTGGAGGCATACAACCCGGAGTTGCCCACCGAGAGGATGGCCGTGAGGATGACGAAGTTCATCAAGTCGGCGGCGTAAGGGATGCCGACCATGTCGAACACCTGCACGAACGGGCTTTCCATCAGCCCGGCCTGCTCGTGCGGCACAATCGCCGACAGCACGGCAATCGCCAGCACATAGAAGATCAGCACGCGGAACACCACATTGCGCACCGCCCGCGGGATGCTCTTTTCCGGGTGCTCGGTCTCGCCAGCCGCCACCCCCATGATTTCGCATCCCTGGAAGGCGTAGACCACGGTCATCATCACCGCGAACACTGCCGACAGGCCATGGGGGAACAGCGACTCGCCCACCAGGTTGTTCAGCATCGGTGCGGGTGCCCCGCTGCTCAGGGGGATGGCACCGAAAATCACCAGCAGGCCAATGACGATGAAGCCGAGGATGGTTGCCACCTTGATGCCCGAGAACCAGTACTCGGCCTCGCCAAAGGCACGCGTGGCCAGGGCGTTGAGCCCGAACAGCACCACCACGAACAGCGCCGACCAGTACCAGATCGGCACCTCCGGGAACCAGCGGGTCATCAACATGCCGGCAGCGGTGAACTCCAGGCCTACGGTGGTGGCCCAGCTCATCCAGTACACCCAGCCGATCATGAACCCGGTGGCCGGGCCAATGTATTTGGTGGCGTGGGCCTGGAACGAACCGGACACTGGCATCTGCACCGACAGCTCGCCGAGGCAGACCATCACCAGGTACATCAGCAAGCCCGCGACCAGGTAAGCCAGGATCGCGCCCACCGGCCCGCCCTGATTGATGGTTACGCCCGAGCCCATGAACAGGCCGGTTCCAATAACCCCACCCAGCGACAGCATGAAGATGTGCCGGCTTTTCAGGGCGCGGGTGAGCTGGATTTTTTCAACGCTGTCAGTCATGGCACACCTCGCCATTGCGGCCGGTGCGTGGGAGGGTTCGAATGAGGGGCTGAGCGCTACGGCATGTCATTATTCTTGTCTCCAATAAGCCTCATGGACCGTGTGCAACACGGTTGCCATGGATTATTGGAAACGGATGTAAGGCGCCGTTGTACGAACGGATCGAAGATGTAAAAAGTCGTAAGCTTTTTGTACGTCAGCTCTGAATCAACTGTTCCAGCGTGGCACTGGCCTGACCTAGCTGGGTAGCCAACGGCTCACCGAGGGCTTGCATGGCCTGTACGTCATGCTGCCGGGCCGCCGCCTCCAGACCACGCAACACCGTCGCCAGCCCGGTAAACCCCAGGGAATCGCAACTGCCAGCCAGGCGGTGGGCCAGGTGCAGCACTTCGGTGAAGTCCTGGGCTGGCAGCGCCTCGGCCAGCGCCGTGGCGTACTGCTGCAGTGACTGGCGCAGGACCTTCAGCAGGCCTTGCAACTTCTGCTCCCCCAGCAGTGAACGGTGGGTGTCGAGCAATGACCAGTCCATGTCTGCGCCAGCGCTGGCCACTTCACCGGGTGCTACGTCAGCCAACGCTTTGCGCAGGTTGTCCAGCCGCAAAGGCTTGGCCAGTACGCCCTGCATGCCAGCGTCCAGATAACCCGCTACCTGGCCCGGTTGCACGCCGGCCGTCAGCGCCAGGATCCGACTGTGGCGGTTCGGCCCAGGCGAGGTACGCAGCTGTCGGCACAACGCCACCCCGCTCATGCCCGGCAAGTGCACGTCCAGCAGAACCAGGTCGAAGCGCCGCTGCGCGCATGCCTGCAGGGCTTGGCTGGCGTCTTCGGCAAAGCTTACCCGGTGACCGTCGCGCAGCAGCAGGCCACCGGCAACCTCACGGTTCAGGGCAACGTCTTCGACCACCAGGATATCCAGGCTGGGCAAGGGCGAAGGAGCTGGTGACCCCGCTGAGACAGGCTGCCCGCGAGCCATGTCGAGCTCGAACCAAAAGCAGCTGCCCTGCCCTTGAACGCTCTCAAGGCCGATGCTACCGCCCAGTTTTTCCACCAGGTGCTTGCAGATCGCCAGGCCCAGGCCAGTGCCGCCATAGCGCTGGGTCACAGCTTCGCTGGCCTGGACGAAACGGTCGAAGATCTTCGCCTGAACGGCGGGTTCGATGCCGATACCGTTGTCACGGACCGACAGCCGCAAGCGCTGCGAGCACTCGTTATTGGCAAGCACCTGTACCGTCAGCTGTACCTGGCCGTGCTCAGTGAACTTGATGGCGTTGGCCAGCAGATTGCTCAGCACCTGTCGCAGGTACTGCTCTGCGCCGTACTGGTACGCGGCCAGTTGCTCATCGACCTGCAGTTGCAGGGTGTCGGCATTCTCCATGGCCATGGGTTCGAGCAACGCCAGCACCTCCTGGCACAACTGACGCAAGGAAAACACCACCCGTTCGGCGCGGCTCTCGCCTTCTTCGAGCCGGGCGAAATACAGCACTTCGTTGAGAATCGCCAACAGCCCTTCGCCAGCCTTGTACAAGGCCTCGACACGCTGGCGGTCGGCGACCTCCAGGCGCCCGCCGCGCAGCAGTTCGGCCATGCCCAGAATACCGTTGAGCGGCGTGCGCAATTCATGGCTCATCGTCGCCAAAAAGCGCGACTTGGCCAGGTTGGCAGCCTCGGCCTCGTCCTTGGCACGAGCCAGGCTGGCTGTACGCCGCTCGACCATGGCCTGCAATTCGTCGCGTTTACCCTGCAGTTCCAGGCGGTCGCGCTCACGGCGCTCGATATCGCTGAGGATGGCGCGACGCATATCGTCCAAGGCATTGGCCACAGTGTCGATTTCGTCGGGGCGCGATGATCGGCGGCGGCCAAGGCGCAACGGCTCCTGCCACTGGCCGGCGCCAATGCGGCGGGCGAACTCGGCCATCACTTGCAGGTGGCGGGTGACCAGGCGGTAGAACAGCCCTGACAGCGCCACTGCCAGGCCGCACAGAAACACGCCCATCCACAACAGGCTGGCAAGGCCCGTGGCGTAAAGCCGCCGGTGTACCGCGCCAAGGTCGATGCTGACTTCCAGTTCACCCAGGTGCCTGACCGGCCCTGAGGGCGGCTGATAGTCGAGGGGGAAGCGCTCGATGCGCAGCGGCCCTTGGGGCTCGGGCTCACCGCGTAACAATGGGAAATCCTCACTGACCAGACGCACCCGCGCCACATCGGAGAAGTCCACCAGGCCGCGCAACTGAACATCCAGCTGCGCCTCGTCGAGGTCCCACAGGCTGCGCTCCAGGCTGGCCAGGTAGCCGGCGCGGATCAACGCCATGCGTGCCTCTATATCCCGCATTTCGCGACGGTACTCGAAGTAAAGCTGCACGCCGCTGGCCAGCACCGTGAAGCACAAGCTGAACAGCAGGATGAACAGCAGCAGGCGGCGCAGCAGGCCATCTGTGCGCAGGCGGATCATCGTGCATCCGCCGGCAGGTTGATCATGTCGCGGTAAGTGACTTCACTTTGCTCCAGCCAACGCGCGATCTCGCCCGCTTGGTTCATCCGCTGCAACTGCGCGTCGATTTCACCCATGTGCTGGCTCAAGGGTGACTGTCGCGATACCGCCACCCGCAGGTAGTCGACGCTCAGTGCCGTGGGCAATACGCGGATGTCCTGCGCGCCGAGCAGGTGCTCGATGAACAGTTGGCCGGTGCGCCGCTCCTGAATCACATAGTCAATGCGCCCGCGGATCAGCTTGCCGAAGTTCTGCTGGCTGGACGACACCCGCTCGATGTTCTGGTGACGGGCGACGAAGCAATCAAATTCGGCGCCATAGCTTTCACCGTACAGCAGGCCGCCGCGGTAACCCGCCAGGTCCTCCAGCTGCTGGAATTGCACCGGTCGCTTGCGGTTGTAGAACACGGCCACTTCCTCGCGCAACACCGGCTCCGTGGAAAAACGCATGCGCTGGTCACGCTGGTCGCTGTTGTAGGCCAGGACCACGTCCACCCGCCCGGCGGCGGCGTCCATCAGGCAGCGCTTCCAGTTGCCCAGCACCACGGTTTGCACCTCGTAGCCCATGCGCGCGAACAGTTCGCGCACCACGGTGGGGGCCAGGCCGCGCACCTGGTGGCCGTCGCTCCAGGAAATGGGCGGGTACACCGGATAGTCACAGTAGCGCACCGGCTCACTGGCACTGGCGTGCAGGGTGGGCAACGTCAAGGCCAGCGCCAACCGCCAGGCGCGAGGAATCATGCTGCCACGCTGGCGGTGAACAGGTAGCCGGTGCCGTGAATGGTGATGATCAACTGCGGTTCGGCCGGGTCGTCATGCAGCTTGCGCCGCAGGCGGCCGACCAGCACGTCGATGGAGCGGTCGTTGGGCACCCACTCGCGGTTGCGAATCTGGTCCATCAACTGGTCGCGGCTGAGGGTGTGGCCGCTGTTGCGCAGGAACACGCTGAGCAACTGGAACTCACCGTGGGTCAGCAGGGTTTGCCCGCCACAGGCGTCGATCAGGCGCCGGCGGTCGGTATCCAGTGCCCAGTCGGCGAACTGCTTCAGCGACTGCGGGCAGGCCGGGGCGGGGTGCGCCTCGCGGGCATGGCGCACGCGGCGGATCAGGTTTTTCGCCCGGGACACCAGCTCGCGGGGGTTGAGCGGTTTGATCACGTAGTCATCTGCGCCGCATTCCAGGCCAACGATGCGATCGATGTCGTCATTGCGCCCGGTGACGAGGATGATGCCAACCTCCGAGCGCACCCGCAGTTCGCGGGTCAGGGTGAGGCCGTCCTTGCCGGGCAGGCGGATGTCCAGCAGCACCAGGTCGACATCCTGGCTGGCGAGCAGGGCTTCGGCCCTTTCCGCGGTGTCGGCGCAGTGTACGTCGTAGCCCTCCCGGGACAGGTAGGCCTGCAGCAAGTCACGAATAAGCGGATCGTCATCGACGATCAATACCCGAGGCGTCATTGCGTGTTGTCTCTTTTTTATTGGTGTTGTTCTACACACTCGCGACAGCAGCGTACTCGTTACTGAACAGGTGATCAACAGCCCTCGGACAGGCTGAAGCGCCTCCGGCCACCGGCCTGCAGGCCGTCGACCCAGGCCTCGCAGATGATCACGCCCTGCTCGGGGGTGAAGGTGCCGGGGTTCAGGCCCGACTCCAGCCACAGGCCATCAAGCAAGGCGCTCAGGCTGATGGCCGCCAGGTCGGCATCGAAGCCCTGCCAGCCCTCCTCCTCGGCCAGCCTGGCCAGTAGCTGGCCAAGTTCGTTGCGGTACTCGCCGTAGGAGTGGTCGTGCACCTGGTTGATCGCGTCGGCGGTCTTCACCGCCCCCCAGAAAGCCAGCCAGGCATCGAGCAATTGCGGGTCGAGCAGCTCGGCGCAGAACGAGGCACGGAAGAACGCCGACAACCGCTCGCGGGCATTGGGCGCAGCTTGGGCCATGGCCTCGCGCAACAGGCTCATCACCCGACCGGTGACGGCCATGTAAGCCTCTGCCACCAGTTCGTCCTTGCCCGCGTAATGGTGGCTGATCAGCCCGACCGAGACCCCGGCCTCGGCCGAAATCTTGCGGATCGAAGCCCCCTGGAAACCATGGCGTTTGAGGCACACCAGGGTCGCCTCGACCAGGTTGGCTTTGCGCAATTCCGGCAGCATGCGGTGGTAGCGGGCTTCCTGAGTCATCGGTGGGTCTCTGGTTAGGGGCTGGACTGAACGACTGTACAACAAGCCGGACTGCGTGATAAACCCTAAGCGCCACTGCCCGGCAGGGCCCCCTCACAACAACAAAAGCGGCTGCCATGAACGACCTGATCACACGCGAGCTGGACCAAGGCCTGCTGACCCTGGCCTTCAACCGCCCCGACAAGCTCAATGCCCTGAACACTGCCATGTACCAGCTGCTGGGCGACCTATTGCTGGCGGCAGATGAAGACCCCGCTGTCGATGCCATCATCATCACCGGTGGGCCGCACTGCTTCAGCGCTGGCAACGACCTTCGCGACTTCCTCGACAACCCGCCCAGCGACCTGGACAGCCCGGTGTTCCGCCTGATGCGGGTGATCATGGGCCTGGACAAGCCGCTGATCGCAGCGGTCAGTGGTGCGGCGATCGGCATCGGGGCCACCCTGTTGCTGCATTGCGACCAGGTACTGGTCAGCCGTTCGACCAAGCTGCGCATGCCTTTCGCGCCGTTGGGTGTGTGCCCGGAGTTTGGTTCCAGCCTGCTGCTGCCTCGTGTGCTTGGCCAGGCCCGGGCGGCACGCTTGCTGCTGGCCAACGCATTGCTCGATGGCGAACAGATGGTGGCCTGGGGGCTGGCCAATGAGCTGCATGAAAACGGCGAACAGTGCCTGGAAGCTGCCCGCACGCTGGCGCGGCAGCTGCAAGGCTACCCGCAAGCGGCGCTGCGGATCAGCAAGCGGCTGCTCAAGGACAGCCAGCGGGCGGAGCTGGAGGCCACGGTGGCGCGGGAAAGCCAGTTGTTCATCGAGTGCTTGCGCACTGAAGAAGCGCGGGCAGTGCTGCGAGGGCTTATCAAGGATTGAAGGGTCGGGCGCGGTCTTTATGGGAACAACTGTCTTGCTCAAATGTTGTTGCACTAGTACCCGGTCATCTCCAGATACCCGCGCCCGCCCGCACTCCCGTTCAAGCGTACCGGCCCTTCCCAATACGGGAACCGTGTCTGCATCCATGCCTGCGGCTCCACGGCATCGACCTGCACATCCACCCCATGCTCCGGCACTTGCACCCGCCAGCGCGTCGGCACCTGCTTGCCGTTTTTCTGCGCAGACCAGGCCAGCGCCTGCAGCTGGATCTGTGCTGCGTCCAGCGCCACCACCTCACCCTGTGGCCCGACCCAGGTCCCGGCGCGATAAGGTTCCCCGTGGGCCTCCCGTACCTGGAACAGCATCAGCTTGGCGCCACTGTCCAGGTGCAGGGAGAACCAGTCCCAGCCGGTCTGCCCGGGGGCCAACGGCTGGCTGCTCCATTCCCGGTCCAGCCAGGCCCGCCCGGTCACCGCGATGCACAGGCTGCCACGCTGGACGTGCCCCTGTACGCGGTAGAAAGGCTGGCTGTAATAGTACGAAGCCTGGCCCTTACCTGATTTTTCGCTGTAGCCCTGCTCACCATGCAGCACCAAGGGAAGATCGCTGTGCAACTGCAGGTCATAGCGAAAACCATCGCCACTTGCGCCCATCTGTAGCTGTTCAATACCGCCCTGGCCCTGCAACACCCAGTCATTGATCCATGCGCGAAACGGCTGGGCCTGCACGCCGGCCTGGCCGATCCCCCCCCGCGCCAGGGTTTCAGCAGCCTGATGGCCACCCGGCCCGGTCAGTGCTGCATGCCCCATCCACAGGTTCGGGCTGTTCCAGCCGCTGGTCTCCGGACCGGGGCGCAAGGCCGAGCGGAACAGTGTCCACTGGGCGCCCCAGTCACGGCCCTGGGCGTCCTCGAGGTTTGCGGTGACATACCACCACTCGATACGAAAGCCGTCGTGGGGGCCGTGGTCATGCGGGAAGACCAGACGATGATCGCGGGTCACCTGGCTGAACTCGCCAGCCTGCTGCCCGAGCCCGGCATAGCTCTGCGGTGCAGGCTGATCACAGCCGCACAACAAACCACTCAGCAACAGCCACGCATTAAGCTTCATCGGACAACGGCCTCAACAGTTCACGCGGCTGGCGGCGCGCCAGCTGCCACAGCGGCCAGACGCAGGCCAGCAGGCTGGTGAGCATGCCCAGCACGGTCAACTGCAGCAGTTGCATGGGGAACACATAGAGCGGTAACCGCCAGCCGAAGGCCTGCACGTTCACCACCGCGACCAGGCACCAGGCCAGCAGCAGCCCAAGCGGAATTGCCAGCAGCACGGTGAAGCTGCTGAGCATGAGTGTCTGCCCCAGGCTCAACCAGACCAGTTGCATGCGCCGCACCCCCAGCGCCCACAGCGGTGCCAACTGGCCCAGCCGCGCCTGACCCAGGGTCAGCAGGTTGATGAACAACGCCACACCGGCCACGCCAAGGGTAAGGCTGTTGAGGGCTGCGGTGGCGGCAAAGGTGCGGTTGAACACGTCGGTCGACCAGCGTTTCAGGCGCGCCTGCTCGACCACCCGGCTGTCATCCAGGGCAAAGTGCCGTTGCAGCGCGGCCTTGAGCGATGCCACCCCTTCAGCGCTCAGGTCGACACTCAAGCCGGCCAGGGTTGCCTGTGGCCAGTGGGCGCGCAACCAGTCGGCATTGACCAGTACATGCCCCTTGGGGTTGCCGTAATCGGCATAGATCCCCACCACGGGCAAGGCTGGCATGCCTGCGGGCAGCTTCAGGCTGTCACCCAGTTGCAGGTTCAATCGCCTGGCCAACTGCTCACTGAGCATTACGGCTTGTCCGCTGGCCAGTTGCTGCCAGGCGCGCGAATGCTGTTCCAGCAATGGCCAGCGCGTACGATAGGCAGGGTGATCGACAATGCCCTGCACTTGCACCGGCCAACCTTGCAGATGCATGTCTGCGCGCCAGCCGGGCAGGACCACGCTGGCCCCGGGCTGCTGCTTGAGCCACTCGACTATCTGCAAGCCTTGGGCCGTGTCCCGCGGGGTGACATACAGGTCGGCGGAGAGACGCAGGTCAAGCCAACCGACAAACGTCTTGCGAAAACCCTCGGTCATGCTGCCCACGCCAACACTGGCAGCCAGGGCCAGCAAAAGGGCGACCAACGCCAGGCTCAGCGCTGGCAACTGCTGGCGGCTGTCAGCCACGAACCATTGCGCCAATGGCCGGTGGCAACGACGCGCCAGCCAGGCCAGTACCCGATCGAGCAACGCCGGCAACAGCAGTGCCGCCGCCAGCAGCAACCCTGCCAGCATACCGAACGCGCTAAGCAAGCCAGCCCCGAAGACACCACAGCCCAAGGCCAGCAACAGCAGCAGGCCCGCTAGCAAAGCCTGCCGTTGCAACCATGGCCCCTGCGCCAGTCGCCAGGCCTGGGGTTGCGCCAGCGCCAGCAAAGGCAACCGGGCAGCGCGCATTACACTCTCCATGCCGGCCAGCAATGCCCCGAGGACACTCACCAGCACACCCAGCAGCCACCAGCCCGCCGGCAGGCTCAACGTGCCGGCGACCTGGGCGCCATACAGGCCACGCAGGCTGGCGGCCACGTCGGGCAGCAGCCACGCGGCCAATGCGTAACCACTGGCCACCCCGGCCAGCCCACCCAGTGCCGCGAACAGGCCCAGCTCCAGCACCAGGGCACCCAGCAGGGTCTTCAGGCTGACGCCGCACGCGCGCAGGTTGCGGATCAGCCCACGGCGCTGCTCCAGCGCCAGACCGATTGCGGCGTGGGCAATGAACAGGCCGACGACGAACGCCAGCAGGCCGAGCGCGGTCAGGTTGAGGTGGAAACTGTCGGTCAGGCGCTGCAAGCCACCATCGTCCTGCCGCGGCTGCAGTTCAAGGTAGCGGGCGATATCTGCAGGCAACGGCCCGGGCGTATCGGCCAGCAGCAGACGAGACAACTGCCCCGGTGCGTTCAGCAACGTCTGCGCGTGGCCGATGTCCACCACGATGACCCCGGGTGCCAACGCAGGCTGCAAAACCATAGGCGGCAGCAACTGCCCTTCACTGTCGCGGGTCGGCGACCCGGGGCTTGTGTTCAGTTGACGCAAGGTGTCTGGCCCAACCCAGGCTTGCCCGGGCGAGCCGACGAACGCTTGCAGGTCGAATGCCTGCACCTGCACTCCGGCAACGCTGCTGGCAGGCGGCAGGCTCAACGGCTCGATGCCGATCAGGCGCACACTGCGTGCGGGCTCGCCCGGCAAGCGCAAGCGCCCTTCCAGCACCGGCGAAACAGCCCAGCCCAGCCTGCGCAGTTGCACGTACAACGCCTGATCAAAGCGCTCGCCATTGCGCGCGATCAGTTGCGCCTGCAACGGCCCGGTCAATACCGCGCTGGCCCGGGCATAGTCGCTGCGTGCCTGGCTGTTCAACGCCTGCACGCCGGTCCACAACGCCGTGGCCAGCCACAGGCCAGTGAAGATGCTGAAGCACTGCACACGATGGCGCCGCCAGTGGCTGAGCAGCGCCAACAGGGCCAGCGACAAAAGCTTCATCAACCCTGCTCGGGCCGAACACGGCCGGCCTGCAGGTAGCACCGGTGCTGCAAACGCGCCGCCAGCCGCGGGCTGTGGGTCACCATCAGTACGCCGCTGCCGGCTTCGGCGACCAACTGCAGCAACAAACTCAGCACCTCGTCACTGCTGGCTTCATCGAGGCTGCCGGTCGGTTCGTCAGCCAACAGCCAGGCCGGGCGCCCGGCAAGCGCACGGCCGATGGCGACGCGCTGCTGCTGGCCGCCAGACAGTTGTTCCGGGTAACGCCCGAGCAGGTCCGCCAGGCCAAGACGCTGCGCCAGGTAAGCCGCCCAATGCGGGTCATGCCGCCCGGCGAGGCGGGCCTGGAAAGTGAGGTTCAGGCCCACGTCCAGGCTGCTGATCAGGTTGTACTGCTGAAACACCAGGCCGATCCCCTCCCGCCGCCACTGCGCCAGCGACGCTTCCGAACGGCCATCGAGCGGAACGTCGTCGATCAGAATACGGCCACTGTCCGCTCGGTCCAGGCCAGCCACCAGGTGCAGCAAAGTACTCTTGCCGCTGCCCGACTCGCCCATCAGCGCCAGGCTGCTGCCCCGCGCCAGGCGCATGTCCACCCCCTGCAAAATGGGGAGCGGGCCTTGGGGGGTGGGGAATGATTTGTAGAGATGTTCGATGGCTAGCATCGAGTGGCCTTGATGGGTTGGGTGTCCCTTTAGGCATAGCAGGTTCGGCCAAGGCTGCTCCTGCACCGGCCGCATTGATCGATCTCGCCGGTGCCCTCCTGTTCAAACGACGTGCTGCTGCAGCCGCCCCCTCTGATCGCAGGGTCCCTCCAATAATGGATCCACTAAGAACCGATAATCGCACAGAATTCGCATTACCCAAGCAAAATTCGTTGACCTAGCACGCCCATCGCAGCCTTAATGGATCCATTAAATAAAAACAAAACCCGGAGAGCCTCCCATGTACCCTAAAAACACCTGGTACGTCGCCTGCACCCCCGACGAAATCGCCACCAAACCCCTGGGCCGGCAGATCTGCGGGGAAAAAATCGTTTTCTACCGCGCCCGAGAGAACCAAGTAGCCGCCGTCGAGGACTTCTGCCCGCACCGCGGCGCACCGTTGTCGTTGGGCTATGTCGAGGACGGCAACCTGGTGTGCGGCTACCACGGCCTGGTGATGGGTTGCGACGGCAAGACCGTGTCGATGCCGGGCCAACGGGTGCGTGGCTTCCCCTGCAACAAGACCTTTGCGGCGGTCGAGCGCTATGGCTTCATCTGGGTCTGGCCCGGCGACCAGGCGCTGGCCGACCCGGCGCTGATTCCGCATCTGGAATGGGCGGTGAATGATGAGTGGGCCTACGGCGGCGGGCTGTTCCACATTGGTTGCGACTACCGCCTGATGATCGACAACCTCATGGACCTCACCCATGAAACCTATGTGCACGCCTCCAGCATCGGCCAGAAGGAGATCGACGAGGCACCGCCGGTCACCACCGTCACCGGCGACGAAGTGGTCACCGCCCGGCACATGGAAAACATCATGGCACCGCCGTTCTGGCGCATGGCCTTGCGTGGCAACGGCCTGGCCGACGATGTGCCGGTGGACCGCTGGCAGATCTGCCGTTTCACCCCACCTAGCCATGTGCTGATCGAAGTGGGTGTAGCGCATGCCGGCAAGGGCGGCTACCACGCCGAGGCACAGCACAAGGCGTCGAGCATTGTGGTCGACTTCATCACCCCTGAGAGCGATACCTCTATCTGGTACTTCTGGGGCATGGCGCGCAATTTCGCTGCGCACGACCAGACTCTGACCGACAACATTCGTGAGGGCCAGGGCAAGATTTTCAGCGAAGACCTGGAAATGCTCGAACGCCAGCAGCAGAACCTGCTGGCCTACCCCGAGCGCAACTTGCTGAAGCTGAACATCGATGCCGGCGGCGTGCAGTCACGCAAAGTGCTGGAGCGGATCATCGCCAGAGAGCGTGCGCCGCAGCCGCAACTGATCGCCACCAGCGCCACCCCTGCCTGAGGAACAGCCGACATGATCGATGCCGTAGTGGTCTCCCGTAACGATGAAGCCCAGGGTATCTGCAGCTTCGAGCTGGCAGCGGCAGATGGCAGCCTGCTGCCGGCGTTCAGCGCCGGCGCCCATATCGACGTGCACCTGCCCGACGGGCTGGTGCGCCAGTATTCGCTGTGCAACCACCCCGAAGAACGCCATCGCTATCTGATAGGCGTGCTCAACGACCCGGCTTCGCGGGGCGGCTCACGTAGCCTGCACGAGCAGGTGCAGGCCGGTGCCCGGTTGCGTATCAGTGCGCCGCGCAACCTGTTCCCGCTGGCCGAGGGGGCGCAGCGCAGTGTGCTGTTTGCCGGCGGCATCGGCATTACCCCGATCCTGTGCATGGCCGAGCAGCTGTCCCACAGCGGCCAGGCCTTCGAGCTGCACTACTGTGCCCGCTCCAGCGAGCGTGCGGCGTTTGTCGAGCGGATTCGCAGCGCGCCGTTCGCTGATCGGCTGTTCGTGCATTTTGACGAGCAGCCGGAAACGGCGCTGGACATCGCCCAGGTGCTGGGCAACCCGCAAGATGATGTGCACCTGTATGTATGCGGACCGGCCGGGTTCATGCAGCATGTGCTGGACAGCGCGAAGGGGTTGGGCTGGCAGGAGGCCAACCTCCATCGCGAGTACTTCGCCGCAGCACCGGTGGATGCCAGCAACGATGGCAGTTTCTCGGTGCAGGTGGGCAGCACGGGACAGGTGTTCGAGGTGCCAGCCGACCGGACCGTGGTGCAGGTGCTGGAAGAGAACGGTATCGAGATCGCCATGTCGTGCGAGCAGGGTATTTGCGGCACCTGCCTGACACGCGTGCTGCAGGGTACACCGGACCATCGCGACCTGTTTCTCACCGAAGAGGAACAGGCCCTGAATGATCAGTTCACGCCCTGCTGCTCGCGCTCGAAGACGCCGCTGCTGGTGCTGGACATCTGACCCGGCTTACGACGAGGGCAGGATGACTTTCATGCCCGCGTCCGCCGCAGCCCCGCCAAAGGTTTCGGCATAGCGCAAGGTGGCATTGGCGTGCTCGCGCATGATCGCTTCGGCGCGGGCACCCTGGCGGTTGACCAGGGCGTCGAACACGGCGTGGTGCTGCATGTGGGCGAAGTTGAAGCGCCGGTACTCGCGAGCCAGATCATGGCGGTCCACCGCCAGTGCGGTGACCGAGGCGAATGGCAGGTGGTCGTTGCGCGCCAGGGCAACGGCAATGGCCGGGTTGTGGCTGGCGTCGATGATCACCTGATGAAAGCGCATGTTCAGGTCATGATAGACCTGCAAGTCGTCTTCGCTCACAAAGCCCTTGTCGAACAGCTGATCGCCGTCGACCAGGCACTGTTGCAGCGCAGCGCGTGCTTGCACCGACAAGCCACGTTCTGCAGCCTGACGCGCCGCCAACCCCTCCAGCACACCGCGCACCTCGACCGCACCCGCGATGTCATCGGCGCTGACCGAGCGCACCTGAAACCCCCGGCCACCAAAGCGCACCAGCAGGCCTTCCTGTTCGAGGGTGCGAAATGCCATGCGCACCGGCATGCGTGAAACGCCGAACAGTTCGGCGGTTGGGACTTCCATCAAGCGCTCGCCGGCCGCCAGCTCGCCCGAAGCGATCATCTTGCGCAACGCAACCAGCACCATCTGACCGGGTTTGCTCATCCAGGCGACTTCCAAAGACATGAACGGGCATCTTAGCGCAAGCCGAGGGGTTGCAGCAGGCCTGTGTAGGAGCGGGTTTACCCGCGAAGCAGGCGACGCGGAACATGGCACCGGCTACGCCGGTGTTCGCGGGTGAACCCGCTCCTACGGGGGGGCGCGCCAAGAAGCCAACCTGGCGCAAGACATGCGCTGTAAATGTAGGAGCGGGTTTACCCGCGAAGCAGGCAACGCGGGGCATGGCACTGGCTGCGCCGGTGTCCGCGGGTGAACCCGCTCCTACAGGGTCAGCGGGTAGCTGACGATCAGTCGCGTCTGGTCGAAGTCGCTGTTGAAGCTGCGCCGGTTGGTCGCGTTGTTCAGCCGGATGTTGAGGTTCTTCAATAACCCACTCTGGAAGGTGTAGTTCACCTCGGTATCGCGCTCCCACTCCTTGCCATTGCTGCCCGCCGCCGTGGTGGCGTTCTCGCCATGCCCGTACCGCACCATGGCCAGCAGCCCTGGCACACCAAGCGCGGCAAAGTTGTAGTCATAACGCACTTGCCACGAACGCTCGTCAGCATTGCTGAAGTTGCCGTTGAACATGTCGTTGCCCAGGGTTCGCCCACTGCTGCCGTAGACCGACATCCACTGACTGTCGCCACTGACCTTCTGCAACCCCAGGTACAGCGTGTGGCCACTGTGCGAAGCTGACAACAAGGCGTAGCCGGTGCGGCTCTGGATGTCGCCGATGCGCGCCTGCCCGTCATCCCGGTCGATGAAGTAGCCAAGGTTGGCCCCCAACGTCCACTCCCCTACCCGCTGACTGTGCAGCAGGTTGAAGTAGCTTTGCTGGTAGATGTCCTCCAACTGCGAGTGCCAGGCGCCGATCAGTGTGCGCTGCTGGTTGAAGCGGTACTCGGCGCCGGCGTAGTTGAAGCCGTCCGAAGTGACCCCGGGCGCGGCCCAGGCAGATAGGTCCTGCATGTCCGAAGAGTTGCGCAAGCTCACCTCGCGGTACTGGCCGGCCTGCAGGCTCAGGCCTTCGATTTCGCGCGAGTCGAGCATGGCGCCACGGAAGGTCTGCGGCAGCAGGCGGCCATCGTCGTAACGCAGTAGTGGAATATCCGGCAACAACTCCCCCACCTTCAGCTCGGTCGAGGAAATACGCAGCTTCGCCGCCAGCCCCGCCCTGCCGTAGTCGTCGGCCGCACGCCCGTCATCGTGCACCGGCAGCAGTTCAGAGCCGCTGGTACCGCGGCCGCTGTCCAGCTTCACGCCGAACATGGCGATACCGTCCAGGCCAAAACCGATCAGCCCCGGCGTGTAGCCAGAGCTGAACTTGAAGATGAAACCCTGGGCCCATTCTTCAACCTTGCCCTTGGCCGCCCCTGGGTCACGGAAATCACGGTTGAAGTAGTAGTTGCGCAGTGTCAGCCCACCCTTGGCATCTTCAAAGAAGCCCCCCTCTTGCGCCCAGGCCGGCAAACCAAGGCCAAACGCCAGCGAAACTGCCAGGACCGAACGGGCCAGCGTGCAAGTTGTGTCCATCATTATTATTGTTCTCCACGTTCAATAGGCGCAGCAGACCGCCCCAGGCCAGCATGACCCGGAGCAGTAAGTTGCATTCAGATACCCGGCAAGGCCGGGTTGCACTCAGTGACTCAGTGCATCAGCAGGCAAGGCGGACGCAGGCTTGGTCGTTGGGCGCAACAGCAGCAGGCAACCCGCGGCAAGCACGAACACGCTGGCGAACACGCCGTACAGATGCAGGGGTTGCCAGCCACCATCGAGCAGCACGCCAGCCACGGTCGGCGACAGGATCGCGCCCATGCGGCCGATGCCGATCCCCCAACCCACGCCGGTGGCGCGTACCGACGCGTCATAGACCACCGGCGACAAGGCATACAGCCCAGCCACGCAGCCGTTGGAAAACAGCCCGATCAGCAGGCCCAACGCCAGCGCCGCAGTGACCGAGGCACCATTGGCCACGAACAGCACCAGCAGCGCCGCAGTGATGAGCATGAACAACGCCAGCACGCGGGTCAGTGGCCAGCGCGAAGCCAGGCCGCCGATCAGCGCCGCGCCAAGGATGCCGCCCACGCTCAACAGCACCCCGCCGGTGATGCCTTGCTGGGCCGACAAGCCGGCGGCCACCAACAGTTTCGGCGTCCAGCTCATGACGAAATAGAAGCCGAACATGACCAGGAAGAACAGCAACCAGATCACCAGCGTGGTGCGGCGCATGTCCGGTGTCAGCAGCTGCTTGAAACCGCTGCTGACACCTTCTGCCCTTGCGGCAACAGCCGGCAGTTGCGCCAATGCCGGCTGGCCGAGGCGCACAGCCAGCCGGTTGACCCGGACCAGAGCATTGGCCGGCCGGCGTGCCAGCAGAAAGTCCAGCGACTCTGGCAACCACAGCAGTACCAGCGGGATCACCAGTACGGTGACGATGCCGCCAAACAGAAATACCGAGCGCCAGCCCCAATGCCCCAGTAGCCATACCGCCAGCAAACCGCCCAGGGTCGCACCCAGCGCATAGCCAGTGGACTGCAGGCTCACCGCCAAGCCGCGCCAGCGTTTGCTGGCGTATTCACTGGCAATCACATTGCTGCTCGCCAGGATGCCACCGATGCCCAGCCCGGTCAGGCCACGCAGCAGCGCCAGTTGCAACGGGCTCTGGCTCAGTGCCGAGAGCAGCATGCCGATACCGGACAGCGCCAGGCACAGCAGGATCAGCGGTCGTCGGCCAAAGCGATCAGCCCACGGCGCGATGAACAATGACCCGGCCGCCATACCGAACAAGCCGGCACTGAGCAGAAGCCCCACCTGCGCCCCGTTCAGGTTCCACTCGGCAGACACCGAGGCGGCGGTGAAGGCCATGACCAGCACGTCGAAGCCATCGATCATGTTGAGGATGATGCAAATACCAATGGCCAGGCACTGAAAGCGACCCATCGGGTCGTTGTCCAGACGTTGCTTGAGATCGGTATTCATGGGGTCACCTGCCGGCCAGGCTTGGCCACAGGCGAGAGGAACGATGCGCACGCGCAGGCGCAACGGGAGGAACCCTGACGGTTCAGTGCCGCTGGATAGCCATTCATGACTGGACCCTTTTTGTAATTGTTATCGCATACGGCAGGAGGGCTCCGGCCGTTGTCAGGCGCTAATCAACCAGATAATGGATCCACAGACAACGTGACGAAAGCACTATCAATCAATCAGGCGTGACCAATTCCAGTTCATCGCCAGCAAAAATCATAGTTATTGTTAATAAATTCAATAGGTTAAAAATTCGCAACCACCGAAACTTGATGTTCGGTTACCGAACAGAATCGATTTGTGGATCCACAAATCATAAAACCCCCCCCCCTGACTCGCCATCATGACTCCGCAATGAACAAATCTTCATATTCCACCTCAGCGCCCTGATCATGGGGGGCACAGCCGATGCCAGCCAGCGGGCAGCCGGGACTCGTCTTGAGGGTGCGGTACGGGTTGCGTAGCATCCGCGGCCCGATCGCGCGCGTATTGCCACCCCTCTGGATCGATTCACAGATGCCGCAACCCATCCCGCTAAAGGACCACGAAAAGGAAAAGCACCTGGTCAACCGTCGGCTTCTGGCCTGCGCTGCCATGGTGTTCAGCCTGTGTGCCGTCCTGGTGGGCCGGCTCTATGTGCTGCAAGTGCTGCAGCACGACCAACAAACGGCCGTGTCGGAAAACAACCGCGTGCACGTGCTGCCCATCGCCCCCGAACGCGGGCTGATCTACGACCGCAACGGCGTGGTACTGGCCGACAACAAGCCCAGCTTCGACCTGACGATGACCCGCGAGCGAGCAGGCAGCGACTCGGCCAAGGTGCTCGACACCCTGACGCAGGTGCTGGGCCTGACCGAAGACGACCGTAAGCAGTTCGACAAGGACCTGCGCCGTGGCCGCAAACCGTTCGAGCCCGTGACCCTTATGGTGGGTCTGAGCGAGGAGCAGATCGCCCTGGTAGCGGTGAACCAGTTCCGCCTGCCGGGCCTGGAGGTGGAGCCGCAGTTCATCCGCGAGTACCCACTGGCCGGGCATTTCGCGCATTCAGTGGGCTATGTGGGGCGCATCAACGAGAAAGAAGCCAAGACGCTCGACAGCACTGAGTACCGCGGCACCCAATCGATTGGCAAGACCGGCATCGAGCGCTTTTACGAAAGCCAGCTGCATGGCCACGTGGGCTACGAAGAGGTCGAGACCAACGCTCAGGGGCGGGTGATGCGCGTGCTCAACCACAAGGACCCGACCCCTGGGCAGGATATAGTCCTCACCCTGGACGCCCATTTGCAGATAGCCGCAGAAAAAGCGCTGGGTGACCGCCGTGGCTCGGTGGTGGTATTGGATCCGGCCAATGGTGACGTACTGGCGATGGTCAGCAACCCCAGCTTCGACCCCAACCTGTTCGTCAAGGGCATCAGCTTCAAGCAGTATGCCGCGCTGCGCGACTCCATCGACCGCCCACTGTTCAACCGCGTCCTGCGCGGCCTGTATGCGCCTGGCTCGACCGTGAAGCCTGAAGTGGCCATCGCTGGCCTCGACAGCGGGGTGATCACCCCTGGCAGCCGGGTATTCGACCCGGGCTACTACGAACTGCCCAACTATGACCACAAGTACCGTAACTGGAACCGCAGCGGCGACGGCTGGGTGGACATGTACACCGCCATCATGCGTTCCAACGACACCTACTTCTACGACCTGGCGCACAAGCTGGGCATCGACCGGCTGCACGACTACATGGCCGAGTTCGGCTTGGGCCAGAAGGTGTCACTGGACATGTTCGAGGAAGCCTCCGGGCTGATGCCCTCGGCCGAGTGGAAGCGCGCCACGCGACGCCAGGCCTGGTTCCCGGGCGAGACGCTGATCCTTGGCATTGGCCAGGGTTACATGCAGGTCACCCCCCTGCAACTGGCCCAGGCCACCAGCCTGCTGGCAAGCAAGGGCGTGTGGCACCGCCCGCACCTGGCCATGACCGTGGGCGGCGATACGCCGATCGACCCAAACCCCATGCCCGACATCGTGCTGCACGACAAGCATGCCTGGGACCAGGTCAGCCAGGGCATGCAGATGGTCATGCACGACCCGCGCGGCATTGCCCGCGCTGCGGCCGCCGGTGCCCAGTACCGAATTGCCGGCAAAAGCGGTACAGCGCAGGTGGTGGCGATCAAGCAGGGTGAGCGTTACAACCGCAACAAGACCCTGGAGCGCCACCGCGACAACGCCCTGTTTGTCGGCTTCGCTCCGGCTGAGCACCCCAGTGTGGTGGTGGCGGTCATGATCGAGAACGGCGAGGCTGGAGGCCGGGTCGCAGGGCCGGTGGTGCGGGAGGTGATGGATGCTTATCTGCTGGATGAGCAAGGGCACCTGAAGCCGGAGTATGCGGGCGGCGCACCCACTCGGGGTGTGCCACACACATGATTTGGCGTGGCCGCTGTGGAGGCGGCTTTAGTCGCGAATGAGTCAGGATGCCGTGCGCGGCATCAGCTCATACGGGTGTTTCCACCCCGGCAGCGCCTGGATCCGGGCTTTCCAGGCCTCGATGTGCGTGAACTCTGCCAACGGGATACCGGTGTCTTCTGGCATGAACACATACCCCGCCAACGACAGGTCGGCGATGGTCAACCGGCCACCGACCATGAATGGCGTCTTCGCCAGGTGTGCGTCGACAATACGGTAAGCCGCCGTGGCACGCTCGCGCAGGAACCGCGTGACATCGGTTTCGCCGGTGTTCTTCAGGCAGAACAGAAAGCGCAGCGCAGCGTAATAGCTGGTGAACTTATGGTTGTCGAACAGCATCCAGCGCCAGATCTCACGCTTTTCATCTTCATCGCGGGGCCCGAACTGGCCGGTCTGTTCGGCAAGGTATTGCAGAATCAGCGCAGACTGGGTGAAGCGCTTGCCAGCATGCTCCATCACCGGCACCTCGCCCTGCTCGTTCACCTCATCGCGCCAGGTTTGCTCACGCGTCTGGCCATGGAAGAAGTCGACGAACACCGGCTGCCAGTTCTGGCCGGTGAGTTCAAGCATGAGCGCAGCCTTGTAGGCGTTACCGGATTCGGCGAAGCAGTGCAGCTTGTACTCGGACATGGGCGAACCTTCAGTTTCCTTTGAATGATCGGCAGGGCGCTCTGCGGGTTTGCCCGCGAAGCCCATCCACTCAAGCAAATCACGCGCGTCCCGACGCGGTCAATCCATGACGCGCTCCGTCGACACCTTGAAAACCGTGCGTTCAGCCATATCGTCAGCGGCAGGTGCACCTTCATCCCCGACACGCTCCTGCCAGCAGAACGGAACTACCCGAACGCCTCAACCGTCTTAGACACTGAGTGGTTTATTTCCCTGTACTTCACGTTATTGGAGAACACGACATGCGCCACCTACTGCTCGCCCCTGCGCTGCTGCTCCTGATGCCTGCCGGTGCTGCCCTGGCCCGCGTCGATGCGGGCGACGTCGCCACCTCGGCCGGTGTTTCCGCTTCGCTGTATTCGACCTTCAAGGATGACAAACGGATCATCCCGGCCCGTGACGAACTTTCAGCGTTCGTCGCCAGCGGCGGTGCCATCCGCGGCGCCTATGTGGAGTCGGCGCTTGAACAGGCCCGCAAGGACCATCCTGGGCTGCAGGCCAACGATGAAGAGCTGGCCCGGGCCATCCTGTCGCAAGATGACCCTGTGGCTGACCATTGAGTAAACCTGTACCGGCCCTTTCGCGGCGGTTCGACGCGAGAGGGCCGATACAAGGCCGCTTCACCCCCAGCCATCCATACGCATGGTCGCCCTGACCAGGCGCTGCTCTTCCTGCTCGATCTCCCGCAAACTGTCGCGTATGCCGTTGATATGCTCTCGCGCCGCCCGCTGCGCCTGTTCGGGCAGTTGCTCCATGACCGCGTGATACAACCGCGCATGCTGCCGATCAATCTGGCGTTTCTGCGCTGGCCGGCAGTACAAGTTGTTGACCGACGCAAACACAGTGCTCAACGTCAGGTCACTGAGCGATTGCAGGGTATGCACCAGCACCGGGTTATGCGACGCCTCACTGATCGCCCGGTGAAAGGCATGGTCACGGCGGGCATGCTCACGGGCATCGAGCGCCTGCGCAGCCTCGTGCGCAGCCAGCATTTCTTCGTAGCGCCGGCGGATCAGCAGGCGGTCGACGTCGGTAGCCCGCAACGCCGCCAGCCGCGCCGACTCAGCCTCCAGCAACGCCCGGACCTCCAGCAGGTCGAACAGCGTGCGCGGTTGCGAACTGAACAGGTGCATCAAAGGCGTAGCACCCGCCTGCCCGGTGAGATCGGCGACGAACGAACCCCGCCCCTGTTCGGTGTCGATGATGCCGCGCCCACGCAAAACGCGCAGGCCCTCGCGCAAGGCCGAACGTGAACAGCCAAGCTTTTCCACCAGCCGCCGCTCCGACGGCAGCGCCTGGCCCACCTTGAGCACGCCTTCGACGATAAGCCGCTCGACCCGTTCGGCCACCTGGTCGGCGACCTTGACCTTGCCTTCAGTACCCACTGCACACACTCCTGCTGGTAGGACCACTTTGACTTATAGCGCCAATCTAGCCGGACAGAGCCGTGAGTAAACAGCACTGTTCGAAGAAACTGGTAGGACCAGTCAACATCTCACTCGACCCCGGCCGCTAGCAGGCGCACGCTGCATCAGTGACCGCTTTGCCAACAACAATAAAAACCGTTGCCGAGTGAGCCGATGAATATCTTGTACGACGAACGCGTCGATGGCGTGCTGCCTGACGTGGACCGGGCCGCCCTGTTGCAGGCGCTGCGCGATGCCCTGCCGGACCTTGAAATCCTGCACCGCGATGAAGACCTCAAACCGTACGAATGCGACGGCCTGTCGGCCTACCGCACAGTGCCATTGCTGGTGGTGCTGCCCGAGCACCTGGAGCAGGTGCAAACGCTGCTGAAGCTTTGCCACCAGCGCGGCGTACCGGTGGTTGCGCGTGGCGCCGGTACCGGCCTGTCCGGTGGTGCCCTGCCGCTGGCCAAGGGCATCCTGCTGGTGATGGCGCGCTTCAACCGCATCCTCGAGGTCAACCCGCAGGGGCGCTACGCCCGCGTGCAACCGGGCGTACGCAACCTGGCCATTTCCCAGGCCGCCGCACCCCATGGCATGTACTACGCACCAGACCCTTCCTCGCAAATTGCCTGCTCAATCGGGGGTAACGTCGCCGAAAACGCCGGTGGCGTGCACTGCCTCAAGTACGGCCTGACCGTACACAATGTGCTCAAGGTGGACATCCTCACGGTCGAGGGCGAACGCCTGAGCCTGGGCAGCGATGCCTTGGACAGCCCCGGCTTCGACCTGCTGGCATTGTTCACCGGCTCCGAAGGCATGCTCGGTATCGTCACCGAAGTCACCGTCAAGCTGCTGCCCAAGCCCCAGGTGGCGCGGGTGATACTGGCCAGTTTCGAAAGCGTCGAGGACGCTGGCCGGGCAGTCGCCGACATTATCGCTGCCGGCATCATCCCTGGTGGCCTGGAGATGATGGACAACCTGGCGATCCGCGCCGCTGAAGACTTCATCCATGCCGGCTACCCGGTGGACGCGGCGGCGATCCTGCTGTGCGAACTGGATGGCGTGGAAGCCGATGTTCACGACGACTGCGAGCGCGTCGCCGCCGTGCTGACGCAAGCCGGGGCCCGCGAGGTGCGCCTGGCCTGCGACGAAGCCGAGCGCGTTCGCTTCTGGGCCGGGCGCAAGAACGCCTTCCCGGCCGTAGGGCGCATCTCCCCCGACTACTACTGCATGGACGGCACCATCCCGCGCCGCGAGTTACCACGGGTACTCAAGGGCATCAGCGACCTGTCCGCGGAGTACGGCCTGCGGGTGGCCAACGTGTTCCATGCTGGCGACGGCAACATGCACCCTTTGATCCTGTTCGATGCCAACCTGCCCGGCGAGCTGGAGCGTGCCGAAGCGATCGGCGGCAAGATTCTGGAGCTGTGTGTGAAAGTGGGCGGCAGCATCACCGGTGAACACGGCGTGGGGCGCGAGAAGATCAACCAGATGTGCGCGCAGTTCAACAGCGACGAAATTACCCTGTTCCACGCGGTGAAGGCCGCCTTCGACCCCCAGGGCCTGCTCAACCCCGGCAAGAACATTCCCACCCTGCACCGCTGCGCCGAATTCGGCGCCCTGCACGTGCACCAGGGGCAACTGCCCTTCCCCGAGCTGGAGCGCTTCTGATGAGCATGGACCGCGACATGAGCCAGACGCTGTTGGAGCAGGTCAACCAGGCGCTGAACGAAGGTACGCCGCTGCGTATCCAGGGCAGCAACAGCAAAGCGATGTTGGGTAACCCGGTGGCTGGCGAAGTCCTCGACACCCGCAACCACCGCGGCATCGTCAGCTACGACCCCACCGAGCTGGTACTCACGGCCCGCGCTGGTACTCCCCTGCGCGAGATCGAGGCAGCCCTGCACGAGGCCGGCCAGATGCTGCCCTGCGAACCACCCCACCTGGGCCCCGAGGCCACCTTGGGCGGCATGGTCGCGGCCGGGTTGTCTGGCCCGCGACGGCCGTGGGCCGGGTCGGTGCGCGACTTTGTACTGGGTACACGGGTGATCACCGGCCACGGCAAGCTGCTGCGCTTTGGTGGCGAGGTGATGAAGAACGTCGCCGGCTACGATGTGTCACGCCTGATGGCGGGCAGCTTCGGATGCCTGGGGCTGCTGACGGAGGTTTCGCTGAAAGTGCTGCCACGGCCGCGCCTGTGCCTGAGCCTGCGCCTGGCGATGGGCCGCAATGAAGCGCTGGTCGAGCTGGCCGAATGGGGCCAGCAACCACTGCCGATCAGCGCCGCCTGCCATGACGGCGAAACGCTGTACCTGCGCCTGGAAGGCGGCGAAGGGTCAGTGCAGTCGGCACGCCAGCGGCTGGGGGGCGAAACGCTCGATAACCGCTTCTGGACCGACCTGCGCGAACAGCGCCTGACGTTCTTTGCCGACGACGCCCCTCTGTGGCGCCTGTCCGTACCCACCGTTACCGGCGAGCTGGACCTACCCGGCCAGCAACTGATCGACTGGGGGGGTGCTCAGCGCTGGCTCAAGACCTGTGCACCGGCGCAGGCCATTCGCGACCAGGTCGCCAAGGTGGGCGGCCACGCCACCTGCTACGCCCCCGGTGCAGCCAGCAGCCCGCCGCTGCCGGTTGCACTGATGCGCTATCACCGCGCCCTCAAGCAGCAGCTCGATCCCCAGGGGGTGTTCAACCCTGGTCGCCTGTACCCGGACCTGTGAGGCCAGCCCATGCAAACCAACCTTAGCGAAACATCGCGCCGTCTGGCCCGCGCCGACGAAGCCGAGCGCATCTTGCGCACCTGCGTACATTGCGGTTTCTGCACTGCCACCTGCCCCACTTACCAGTTGCTGGGCGACGAACTGGACGGCCCGCGCGGGCGCATCTACCTGATCAAGCAGATGCTCGAAGGCGAGCCGGTCACCGCCAGCACGCAATTGCACCTGGACCGCTGCCTGACCTGCCGCAACTGCGAAACCACCTGTCCATCCGGGGTGAAGTACCACGATCTGCTGGACATCGGCCGCGCAGTGGTCGAGCAGCAGGTGCCACGCCCGCTCGGCCAGCGCCTGTTGCGCCAGGGCCTACTTGCGGTGGTACCGCGCCCGGCACTGTTCAAGGCCCTGACCCGCAGCGGCCAGGTGCTGCGCCCGCTGCTACCGGCCTCAGTCAAACGCAAGTTGCCGGCGCAGGTCACCACACCCGGCCAGCGTCCGGCAGTGCGCCATGCGCGCCGGATACTGATGCTGGAAGGCTGCGTGCAGCCGGCCCTGTCACCCAACACCAATGCCGCTGCTGCGCGCCTGCTCGACCGCCTGGGTATCAGTGTGCAACCGGTCCGGCAGGCCGGATGCTGTGGCGCGGTGGACTACCACCTGAATGCTCAGGAGCAAGGCCTGCAGCGGGCACGGCGCAATATCGATGCCTGGTGGCCCGCCATCGAAGCGGGTGCCGAGGCTATCGTGCAGACCGCCAGCGGCTGCGGCGCGTTTGTCCGCGACTATGGCCACCTACTGGAGAAAGACCCCCATTACGCTGCCAAGGCGGCACGGGTCAGCGCCCTTTCCCGCGATCTGGTGGAGATCCTGCGCGATGAGCCGATCGAACAATTGGCCCTGTGCGCTGAACAGCGGCTGGCCTTCCACTGTCCATGCACCCTGCAGCACGCCCTGAAACTGGGCGGCGCGGTAGAAGCGTTGCTGACGCGGCTTGGCTTTACCCTGACCTCGGTGCCCGATGGCCACCTGTGCTGCGGCTCGGCGGGGACCTATTCGCTGACCCAGCCTGAACTGTCACTGCAACTTCGCGACAATCGTCTGAATGCGCTGGAAAGCGGTAAACCGCACCTCATTGCCACAGCCAACATAGGCTGCCAGGCCCACCTCGACGGAGCTGGTCGCACGCCCGTGCGCCACTGGATCGAAATCGTCGAAGCAGCCTTGAACCCGGAGCCCGACCATGCTTAGCAAGTTCGTTATCGGTCAGACCGAAATCGCCCGTGTATTGACCGCCGCCCGCCAGGAAGCCCAGGCCCGACAGTGGAGCGTGACCATCGCCGTGGTCGACGACGGTGGCCACCCGCTGGCCCTGGAACGCCTGGACGGCTGCGCACCGGCCAGTGCCTACATCGCGCTGGAAAAGGCCCGCAGCGCCGCACTGGGGCGCAAAGAGACGCGGGATTATGAAGAGATGGTCAATGGTGGCCGTACTGCATTTGTGACCGCCCCCCTGCTGACCAGCCTTGAAGGTGGCGTGCCGCTGCGGGTGAAAGGCCAGGTGGTGGGCGCCATTGGTGTATCCGGCGTCAAATCCGAACAGGATGCCCAGGTGGCCAAGGCGGGGGCTGCTGCCTTGTAGACCCTGGGGTTCGACCACCGCCCAGCATCTTAAGAAGTTTCCTACGCCTCCCTCAGAAGCGCCCTACTTGCCGCCCCTGCCCACAGAAAACATGATCGGCACTGGAGGACGCAAGGTCGCGACCCAGAGGAGGCTCCGCATGCACCCGTACGCCCGCCCCATCGCCGAACTGCGCAGCAGCCTGCGCGAAATGCTGGCCCATGACATGACCAACCCCGACAACGACCCGCACTTGTCGGGGGTCATGTTCTTCTGCGCCACCGATGAACATTCCCGTCAATTGATCGAACGCATCGAGTTGCTGGCCAGCGAGGTGTTCTTCGACGCGAACGGGCGGGCCATTTCAGAGCATATGAAAGCTTCGACGGTTGAAGGCGTGCGCATCAAGCGCAACCGCAACGCGCCGGAAGACGAAACCGTGATACGCATTGCCCTGGCAGAAAAAGGCTATATCACCGTCAGCACCGCTCGGCTCTGAGCGGTTGGCTCGGCCTCTTCGTAGCCTGTGACAAGCACCTGAGTCGCAGCCAATCCGCTATCCTGAGCAATCCTCCGCTCCGGACCCGCCCATGGAACTGCACATTCGCCTGGATGGCCGCAAAGGCCTGGCCGATCAGCTCTACCAGCAACTGCGCGATGGTATCGACAGCGGCCACCTGGCCGCCGGCACCCAACTGCCGCCTACCCGTCTGCTGGCTGAACAACTGGGCGTATCGCGCAAGACCGTGGCCGAGGCCTATTCGCGGCTGACCTACGATAACCTGCTCAGCGGCGTGGTCGGCCGTGGCACATTCGTCACCCCACGCCATCCGCTGCGCAGTAATGAATCAGCCACCCTCCCCTTGGCCGGCGCCGCCTCCCTCGAGCGCTGGCAGCAGCGCGCC
The DNA here is from genome assembly GCF_043103245.1 of Pseudomonas sp. YQ_6. Taxonomy (NCBI): domain Bacteria; kingdom Pseudomonadati; phylum Pseudomonadota; class Gammaproteobacteria; order Pseudomonadales; family Pseudomonadaceae; genus Pseudomonas; species Pseudomonas sp. YQ_6. The sequence continues at coordinate 50,565 of NZ_JBICJR010000056.1, read as the reverse complement.
ACCGTGCTCAGCCAACGCCAGTTGCAGGCGCCATCGCGCTATGACTTCGTCGGTGGTGCTTCGAGCAAGGCACAGTTCCCGTTCGACCAGTGGCGTAGTTGCCTGAACTACGCCCTGCGCCGTAGCCAGCGCCACCATGAGCGGCAATTCCCGGCCCAGGGCTTGCCGGAACTGCGCGAAGCCATTGCTCACCACATCGCCTACTCGCGCGGGGTGCACTGCAGCGCAGCCGACCTGCTGGTGTGCAACGGCGCCCAGCAGGCGCTGGACCTGATCGCCCGGGTGCTGGTCGAACCGGGCTGCCAGGTGGCCATGGAAGATCCTGGCTACCCGCCGGCACGGCAGTTGTTCCTGGCCCTGGGTGCACGCCTGCAATCGGTGCCGGTGGATGATGAGGGCCTGTGCGTGGAACAGATCGCCGACGGCACCCGGCTGATCTACGTCACACCCTCGCACCAGTTCCCGCTGGGCATGCCGATGAGCGAGCCACGCCGGCATGCCCTGCTTGCGCGGGCCGCCGAGCTGGGTGCACTGATCATCGAAGACGACTACGACTGTGAGTTCCGCTACCACGGGCCAGCCTCGGACCCGCTGCAGCGTCTGGACCGGCATGGACTGGTCGCCTATGTCGGGACCTTTTCCAAGACCTTGCTGCCCGAGCTGCGCCTGGGCTATGCCGTGTTACCGCCTGCCGTACTGCAGGCGGCTTGCGTGGCCAAGCACCTTAGCGACTGGCACAGCCCTACCCTGCTGCAGTGGGCGCTGGCGCGCTTCCTTGGCGAAGGCCACCTGAACAAGCACATCCGCCGCTGCCACGAGGTCTACAGCGCACGCCGCGAGCGCATCCTGGCGCGCCTGGGCGGCGATCTGGCACCGTGGTTCAGCGCCATCCCCGCCAGCGCAGGCTTCCACCTCAGTGCCTTGGCCACACCCGGGGTGGATGTGGAGCTGTTGGCCAATCTCGCGCGCAAGGTAGAGGTCGGCCTGTATTCACTGGCTCCCTTCTTCAACGAGGCGCCGTTACGCCCGGGGCTATTGATGGGCTTCGGCGCCATCGAACTGCTGGACATCGACCCGGCGCTGGACCGGGTGCGCGATACCCTGCAACGCCTCAGTTGACCGGTGCGGCCTTGCCGGTTGCGGCCGGCCGGGCGATAGCCGCCGCATAGCCGCGCGGGTTGAAGCACGCGGTCACCAGCAGCATTGCCATCACGGTCACGGTCAACAGCGTCCACGAAGCCTGGAAGTCGCCACTGACATCCCGCAGCCAACCCGTGATATACGGCACGATGCCGGTGATGATGAAGCCGATCCCCTGTACGAACGCCGCCAGGCTGCCGGCTTCGGCAGGCGTTTTCAGGTGTTCCAGGGTCAACGTCAGGCACTGGCTGAAGCAGGCGCCCAAGCCAAAGCCGATCATGGCGACCCAAAGCCCGGAAGCCGCCGCAGGCACCAGCAAAAGCCCCAGGAAGCCCGCCAGCTGAATCGCCAACGCCAGCCACAAACCCGGGCGTCTATCGGCCCAACGTCGCAGAAGCAGCGGCAGGCCAAGCGCACCGAGCACCTGGAAGACGGTCATCAGGCCCACCAGGTCGGCACCGCCCTGAGCGCTGCCGCCATGCTCGATGTGGTAAGCCGGCAACCAGGCCACCATGCTGGTATAGCCGCCGTTGATCAGCCCGAAGTACAGGGCCAGCAACCACGCCCGGCGGGTGCCGAACCAGTGCCCGCCTGCGACCCCAGCCAGTTTTGGCGCCTCCTGCCTTGGCCGCAGCACGGCCCAGGCCAGCACCGCCAGCACGGCCGGGATCGCCCAAACGCCCAGGCCCGCCTGCCAGTAACCGAAATGGCCGCTGATGTGCGGCCCGAGTACTGCAGCCAGGCCGCCGCCGCTCATCAGCGCCGCCGAGTACAGCCCCATCGCCCCGGCCAGACGCCCGGGGAACCAGCGGTTGACCAGCCCCGGCATCATGCCCTGCACCACCGCCACGCCCAGGCCGGCGACCAGCGCACTGGCGATCAGCGCCCAGGCACTGTCCAGCTGCAGGCGCCACAGGCAGGCCAGGGCAATCGCGGCCAGACCCGCAAGCATGCCGCCGTGCTCGCTGACCCAGCGTCGCAGCCACGGTTGCAACAAGGGCACCAGGCCCATGCACAGCACCGGTAGCGCCGCCAGCAAGGCGGCCTGCTGGTAACCCAGGCCGGTGCTGGCGCGCATGGGTTCGAGTAAGGGGCCGATACTGGTCAGGATCGGCCGCAGGTTCAACGCCAGCAGGATCACCAGCAGCAGGTTCAGTACAGCTCTCATTGTGAGTCGGTTCTCTTGTAGCAGGAACTGGCCATTATCCCGGCTCGGCTGGCTTGGCAGAAATGAAGAGATTGGATGCAGGTCAGTGGCCACCTGAATGGACGGTTGGCCTCCCGCTTATGCGCAAAATTGGCTATCGGGGTGGCCAAAGAGCGGCGCTACAGTAGCGCCATGTCCATACCACACTTTTGGAGACTGCCATGCACAACCGTATCGAATGGGCCAAACAAGCGCCGCAAGCCTACAAAGCCATGGTCGGCCTGGAGCAGGCGCTGGCTAACAGCGGCCTTGAACACTCGCTGCTGGAGCTGATACGCCTGCGCGCTTCGCAGATCAACGGCTGCGCCTACTGCGTCAACCTGCACGCCAACGATGCGCGCAAGGCCGGTGAGACCGAAGCACGCCTGCAGGCCTTGTGCGTGTGGCAGGACACCAGCTACTTCACGCCGCGTGAACGTGCTGCCCTGGCCTGGGTCGAGAGCCTGACCCGCTTGCCTGAACGGGGTGCGCCGCAGGAGCAATATGAAGCCCTGCAGGAACACTTCGAGCCGGCCGAGGTGGCCAACCTGACCTTGGCAATTGCCACCATCAATGCCTGGAACCGGTTCGGCGTCGGCTTTGCCATGCTGCCGGCCTGATCCTTTCGGGTGGCCTGTGCTGGCCTATTCGCGGGCAAGCCCGCTCCTACAATTCTGTGCGTGCCCTGTAGGAGCGGGTTTACCCGCGAACACCGGCAGAGCCGGTGCCATCCACCGCGTTGGTTTCTTCGCGGGCATGCCCGCTCCCACAGGTAGAACGCAGGCCGGCCAGCCGCGCCCGGTAGCTCCCTGGGCTCTGCCCGGTCCATTTCTTGAACGCCCGGTGGAACGCACTTGGTTCCTGAAACCCCGCCTGCTCGGCAATTTCGGCAATGCTCAACGCGCCGTCGCGCAGCCGTTCGAAGGCCATGGCCCGGCGCACTTCATCCTTGATTTGCTGGTACGAACGCCCCTCCCGCTCCAACTGTCGGCGAAAGGTACTGGCACTGATCCCTTGTTGCTGCGCCAGTGCGGCCAATGTCGGCCACTGTCCATAGCGCAATGCCCGCAGGTGCCGATACACCTCAGCCACCAGCCCGTTCTGATTGCGAAAGCGGATCACCAGCCCCTGAGGTGCACTGCGCAGAAAGGTCTTCAGGGCTGCCCGGTCCTGCACCACCGGCAGGCGCAGGTAGGCGCTGTCGAACTCCACCTCGGTGCGTCCGCTGCCCAGGCGCAGGTCCGGCCCCCACAGCAGCAAGTCGTCCTCCTGGGCCGGGCGCGACACCGCGAGCTCCGTGCGGTCGATGGCAATCCGCCGCCCGGCCAGCCAGCACAGCATGCCGATCATCAGCACCAGGTAGGTTTCTTCGGCATAGACCTGGGTCAAGGGGTCGGCAATGTTCGACTGCACGCTGATCAACGCCCGGCCGCCACGTATCGTCAGGCTGCCACGCAGGTCACGCAGGAACAGGCCGAAGCCCCCCATGCACTGGCGCAAGGCCTTTTCAAGGTTCGGCTCGAGGATCAAACCCCGGCAGATCAGGGCAAAACTGCCCAGCGGCATGCCGTGGCTGTCGAGGCCAAAGAACTCATCGTCCAGGCGCTGGATCAACGCCAGCCACAGCTGGGCGAACGCCCTGGCCGGCACTCGCGCCTGAGGCTGATCGAGCAGCTGCGGGGCGATGCCCACCGCACGCAGCTGGGCATCACGCTCGGCGGGGGTGTCGCGCAGGGCGTGGAGCATGGCGTTGAGGAAGTACACGGCGACTGAATCGCTTTCGCGCATGGCGGTTTTCGCTGTCTATGCTGAGTGGCAAAAAGTGCCAGGTTGTTTGAACAGATTCGGCATAGGCTGCAACAGAGCCTTTGCCTAGACTCGAACCCACTTCGGGGCCGCCAACCATTCTCGCAGAGCCTGGCCCGGTCCCGCCACGCCTTCGCAATCGGAGCCCTTATGAGCAGCGCAGAAATCTACGTCGTCAGTGCCGTCCGTTCAGCCATTGGTGGCTTTGGCGGTTCCCTCAAGGACCTGCCGCTGGCCGACCTGGCCAGCGCCGTGACCCGCGCCGCCATCGAGCGTTCGGGCCTGGCCGCCGAGCAAGTCGGCCACCTGGTGATGGGCACGGTAATCCCCACCGAACCGCGTGACGCCTACCTGGCACGGGTTGCGGCAATGAACGCTGGCATCCCCAAGGAAACGCCGGCATTCAACGTCAACCGCCTGTGCGGGTCTGGCCTGCAGGCTATTGTCTCTGCGGCCCAGGGCCTGTTGCTGGGCGACACCGATGTGGCCGTCGCGGCCGGCGCCGAATCCATGAGCCGTGGCCCTTACCTGCTGCCACAGGCGCGCTGGGGTGCACGCATGGGTGACCTGCAAGGCATCGACTATACCGTCGGCGTGCTGCAGGACCCGTTCCAGCACTTCCACATGGGCATCACTGCCGAGAACGTTTCGGCCAAGCACGGCATTACCCGCGAAATGCAGGACGAACTGGCCCTGACCAGCCAGCGCCGCGCCGCTCGTGCGATTGCCGAGGGCCGCTTCGCCAGCCAGATCGTTGCGCTGGAACTGAAAACCCGCAAGGGCAGCGTGCAGTTCAGTGTCGACGAGCATGTGCGTGCTGATGTGACCGCCGAACAACTGGCCGGCATGAAGCCGGTGTTCAAGAAAGACGGCACCGTCACCGCCGGCAACGCCAGCGGTATCAACGATGGCGCCGCCGGCCTGGTGTTGGCCACCGGTGACGCGGTGCGCCGCCTGGGCCTTAAGCCACTGGCACGCCTGGTGGGCTATGCCCACGCCGGGGTGGAACCCGAACTGATGGGCCTTGGGCCGATCCCGGCCACCCGCAAAGTGCTGGAAAAAACCGGCCTGAACCTGCAAGACCTGGATGTGATCGAGTCCAACGAAGCCTTCGCTGCCCAGGCCTGCGCCGTCGCCCGCGAGCTGGGCTTCGACCCGGAAAAGGTCAACCCCAACGGTTCGGGCATCTCACTGGGCCACCCGGTGGGTGCCACCGGTGCGATCATTGCCACCAAGGCCATCCATGAACTGCAGCGTATCCAGGGTCGCTACGCCCTGGCCACGATGTGTATCGGCGGTGGCCAAGGCATCGCCGTCGTGTTCGAGCGCGTCTGAGGGAGGCTGACACATGAGCATTGAACAGATCGCCGTGATCGGCGCGGGCACCATGGGCAACGGCATTGCCCAGGTGTGCGCCATTGCCGGCTACCAGGTGCTGCTGGTGGATGTTTCCGACGCTGCGCTCGAGCGCGGCGTGGCCACCTTGAGCAAGAACCTCGAGCGCCAGGTCAGCAAAGGCACCCTCGACGCCGACAAGGCCGCAGCCGCCAAAGCACGCATTCGCACCAGTACCGACTACACCCAGCTCAGCGCTGCACACCTGGTGATCGAAGCGGCGACCGAGAACCTGCAGCTCAAGCAGCGCATCCTGCAGCAGGTGGCAGCCAACGTTGCCGCCGACTGCCTGATCGCCACCAACACCTCGTCGCTGTCGGTGACCCAACTGGCCGCCAGCATCGAGCACCCCGAGCGCTTCATTGGTGTGCACTTCTTCAACCCGGTACCGATGATGGCGCTGGTGGAGATCATTCGTGGCCTGCAGACCAGCGACCACACCTACGCCCAAGCGCTGGTGGTGACCGAAAAAGTCGGCAAGACCCCGATCACCGCCGGCAACCGCCCGGGCTTCGTGGTCAACCGCATCCTGGTGCCAATGATCAACGAGGCGATCTTCGTGCGCCAGGAAGGCCTGGCCAGTGCCGAGGACATCGACACCGGCATGCGCCTGGGCTGCAACCAGCCGATCGGCCCGCTGGCCTTGGCTGACCTGATCGGTCTGGACACCCTGCTGGCGATCATGGAGGCCTTCCATGAAGGCTTCAACGACAGCAAGTACCGCCCTGCTCCACTGCTCAAGGAAATGGTCGCGGCCGGCTGGCTGGGGCGCAAGAGCGGTCGCGGTTTCTTCACCTACTGAGGACCAAGCGCCATGCCCCCGGTCAATGCCGCAATGCGCTGTGCCAACTTTGAGGAGCGACGTGACCGGGCCATGGCATTGTTTGCCGAAAAGGGCTTTGGCCAGGTCAGCATGCGCGAGCTGGCGGCCCATGTGGGGCTGACCGCCGGCTCGCTGTACCATCACTTTCCCAGCAAGCAGGACCTGCTGTACGACTTGATCGAAGAGTTGTACGAAGAGCTGCAGGCCACCCTGGACCAGGCCCGCCGGGCCATGGCCCGTGGGGCATCGGCGTTGAGCTGCCTGATTGCTGCGCACTGGCAGCTGCATGCCGAGCGGCCTCTGCAGTTCCGGCTGGCCGAACGGGATTTGTGTTGTTTGAGTGAGGCGCAACAGGCGCACCTGGCGTCGTTGCGCAAGCGCTATGAGGCAGGTTTGTTGCGCCTGATCGCACCGCAAGCGAAACTGCCGGGGCAAGCGTTGGACGCCACAGCGCATGTACTGGCGACGCTTCTCAACCAGTTGCCGGGATTGCTCAAAGCAATGCCTGAAGAGCAGGGGTTGGAGCTGATGGAAAACTTGCTGGTCGGGGGGATTGAGCGGACGCTGCGATAGCCTGCAACGGTCTTTTCGCGGGTTTGCCCCGCGAAAAGACCGGATGCCTCAGCGCAACAGCGACTGGATCTGCTCGTGCAAGGTGTCCAGGTCAAACGGCTTGGCCAGGATAGGGGCCTTGCGGGTGATCGGGCTGCCAGATTCGAGAATCTCCGCCGGGTAGCCGCTGATGAAAATCACCTTCAGGTCGGGCCGCAACTTCACCGCAGGCTCGGCAATGTCCACGCCCGAGATCCCCCCCGGCAAACGGAAGTCTGTCACCATCAGGTCCAGGTGCGGTTTGCTGGCCAGGATGGCAAACGCCTGCTCGCCATCTTCGGCCACCAGGACGTGGTACCCCTCACCCGCCAGGTAATCGCGCAAAATCATGCGAATCGCCGGCTCATCCTCGACGACCAGAACCACATCTTGTGCATCTTCACTCATGTTAACGCCTTGAAATACTTACAGTTGGCCATCAGACCCCAGGCTTACACAGAGGTTGCCCGCGCCTGGTCGTTTTGTTCTTTGAATGTTGCCAGCGGCAATTGCAGGGTGAATGTGGCACCCTTGCCCTCCTCGCTTTCAACCTGTATCCGACCACCGTGCGCCTGGACGATCTGCTCGGAGATGTACAGCCCCAAGCCCAGACCTCCGCTGGCCTGCTGGGCCGCGACCCGCTCGAACTGCTGGAAGATCCGCTGCTGGTTGGCGGCGCTGATACCGATGCCGTGATCCTGCACCTGCACCCAGGCCATGCCGCCCTGCTCGAACACCCGTACCTGCACCGGATTGCGCTCGCCGTAACGCATTGCATTGGACAACAGGTTGGCCACTACTTGTTCAATCCGGAATTCGTCCCACTCCCCCTTCAGCGCTTCGCAACGCTGCAATTCGATGTGTGTTTCCAGGGCCATGGCCTGCGCCGTGAAGTTTTCCACCAGCCCACGCACCAGTTGGCCCAGGTCAAACAGTTTGGGCCGCAGCGACAGTTTACCGGTACGGATGCGCGAAACATCGAGCATGTCCTCTACCAACCGGATCAGGCTGTTGATCTGCCGTTCGTCGCGCTCGACCATGGCCTGCAGCTTGTCGACACTGAACGCGTCCAGGTTGCCCCGTGCCAGGTGCATCTTGCGCAACTGGGTTTCCAGGATCAGGCCATTGAGCGGCGTACGCACCTCGTGGGAGACGATCGACATGAAGTCGTCACGCATGCGCACGGCGTGCTCCAGCTCACACCTTGCCACCTGCAGCTGGCTGAGCAGCAGCTCCTGTTCCTGGCGGCTCTGCTCAAGGGCCTCTAGTTGACGGCCAAGCACCTTGCGTTGGCGGAACAGGTCGACGAACACCGAGACCTTGCTTTTTACCGCCAGGGTGTCGAGCGGCTTGTGTAGAAAGTCCACGGCCCCGCTCTCGTAGCCCTTGAAGGCATAATTCATCTCGCGTCCCGCCGCACTGACGAAGACGATCGGGATGTGCTTGGTCTTGTCGGTACCGCGCATCAGCTCGGCCAGTTCGAAACCGTTCATGCCCGGCATCTGCACATCGAGAATGGCCAGTGCGAACTCGTGCTCAAGCAGCAACGACAAGGCTGCCTCGGCAGACTGTGCCTGGTGCACCTCACGGTCCTCGCCCTGGATCAGGGCATCGAGCGCCAGCAGGTTTTCCGGCAAGTCGTCGACAATCAGCAGTTTGGCGGTGGTGTGGCTTAGCATGCGCTGTATTCCAGGGTCGCGAGCAACTGCCCGATACCGCTCAGAGTAAGGATATGGTCGGGCTGGTGCTGGGCCAGGGCGGCCTCCGGCATCAGGGCAACCTGTGCGTCACGAGGGTCCTGGACGATCGTGCGCCCCCCATTGTTCTTGATGTAGGCAAGGCCCCTGGCGCCGTCTTCGTTGGCCCCGGTGAGCAGCACACCCAGCAGGCCATCGCCATAGGCATCGGCCGCCGAGATGAACAGGAAATCGATCGCCGGGCGCGAGAAGTGCACGGGTTCTTCCTGGCTCAGCGACAGCGTCAGGTCGCGCTCCACCGACAAGTGGTAACCCGGCCCCGCCACATAGATCTGCCCGCTGCTGATGCTCTCCTTGTCACGTGCCTCACATACCGGCCGATGCAGCCGCCGCTGCAGCACGCCAGCCAGTTGGCTGTGGCGGTCGTCCGGCAGGTGCAGCACGCAGAGCACCGGTATGGCGAACGCCGATGGCAGCGTGCCGAGCACCTGGAACAATGCCGCCACGCCTCCCGCCGAGGCGCCGATCACCACTGCGCGTACGCCGCTCATGATTTACGGAAGATCCGTTGGGGCTTGACCAGCGGCTCGAAACGATCGCTGTAGGCCGAAAAGTCCACCGATTCCTTGCTACCCAGCACCAGGAAACCGCGGTGGCAGAGCGACTCATGGAACAGGCCCAGCGCCCGATCCTGCAGGTCCTTGTTGAAGTAGATCAGCACATTGCGGCACGACACCAGTTGGGTCTCGGAGAACACGCTGTCGGTGGCCAGGCTGTGGTCGGCGAAGGTCACATTGTCGCGCAGGCTGCTGTCCATGATGGCGTTGCCATAGGCGGCGGTGTAGTACTCGGCGAAGTCACGCCGGCCACCGGCCAGGCGGTAGTTTTCCTCGTACTCGCGCATGCTCTGCATCGAGTAGATGCCCTGCTTGGCCCTGTCCAGCGAATGCGGGTTGATGTCGGTGGCGTAGATGATGGTGCGTTCAAGCAGCCCTTCCTCACGCAACAGGATGGCCATGGAATACACCTCCTCCCCCGTGCTGCAGCCCGCGATCCAGACTTTGATCGACGGCCAGGTGCGCAGCAGCGGCACCACTTCGTTGCGCACGGCAAGGAAGTGGTCAGGGTCACGGAACATCTCGCTGACCGGGATCGTCAGGTATTGCAGCAGTTGCATGAACATGCCCGGGTCGTGCAGCACACGTTCCTGCAACGCAGACACCGTCAGGCAATCGAACTGACGCAGCGCGTGGAGAATCCGGCGCTTGATCGAAGCGCCGGAATAATTGCGGAAATCGTAGCTGTACTTGAGGTAGATCGCCTCGATCAGCAGTCGGATCTCAATGTCGGTGTTGCGTTCGCTAGTCAAATTCGCTCCAGTTGCGGCAGCCAGACACGGATCAACGAGAACAGGCGGTCCAGGTCGATCGGCTTGGCCAGGTAATCATTGGCACCGGCTTGCAGGCAACGCTGCTGGTCATCTTTCATGGCCTTGGCGGTCACGGCGATGATCGGCAGTTTGCGCCAGCGCGGTTGCTGACGGATCAGGCGGGTGGCCTCGAAGCCGTCCATCTCCGGCATCATCACGTCCATCAGCACCAGGTCGATGTCGTCGTGCTGCTCCAGGCGCTCGATGGCTTCGCGCCCGTTGCGGCCGATTTCGACAATGGCGCCCTTGTGCTCCAGGGCGCTGGTCAGGGCGAAGATATTACGCACATCGTCGTCCACCAGCAGCACCTTGCGGCCCTCGAACACCTTGTCGCGGCTGCGCGCGGTCTTGAGCATGCGCTGACGCTCGTTGGACAGCTGCGATTCGACCTTGTGCAGGAACAGCGTTACCTCGTCGAGCAGGCGCTCCGGCGAACGTGCGCCCTTGATGATGATCGAGCGTGAATACTTGAGCAGGTCGGCTTCTTCCTCGCGGGTGAGGTTGCGGCCGGTATACACGATCACCGGCGGGAAGGCGCGGATATCCTCGGCGGTCATGCGCTTGAGCAGCTCGTTGCCGAGCATGTCTGGCAGCTTGAGGTCGATGATCATGCAGTCGTAGATGTTCTGGCGTAACAGCGCCAGTGCATCCTGGGCCATGGCGACGGCCGTGATCTCGACATCGTCATCGCCGATCAGCCGGGCGATGCTCTCGCGCTGCAGGTCGTCGTCTTCCACCAGCAGGATGTGCTTGAGCTTTTGCGTGAGCTTGGCTTCCAGGCGAGCGAACACCTCCTTGAGCTCCTCGCGGCTGGTGGGTTTGACCGCATACCCCACCGCCCCCATGTGCATGGCCGCCTCGACGCGGTCTTCCACCGAAATGATGTGCACCGGGATATGGCGGGTGCTGGCCTGCTCCTTGAGGCGCTGCAGGACGGTCAGGCCTGAGTGGTCGGGCAGGCGCATGTCCAGCAGGATCGCATCCGGAATGTACTGGGCTGCCAGCTCGAAGCCTTCGTCGGCGCCATGGGCCACCAGGCAGCTATAGCCCAGCTCATGGGCCAGGTCGAAGAGGATGCGGGCAAAGTTGGGCTCGTCTTCGATCACCAGAATGCATCGGGTATCGAAAGGGGCCCGCTCGCGGTCGTCGGCAAAGGCCGGCGCCGGGCGCATGACAGTGGCGGCCAGCGGCACTTGCGGTGCAGGCGGCAACGCATCGACGGCCGGGCGCAGGCTTTGCGGCTCGATGTCTTCGGCCTCGGCGGCATAGCGCTCCGGCAGAATCAGGCTGAACACGCTGCCTTGCCCGGGGCTGCTGTCGACATTGATCTGGCCACCGAGCAAATGCGCCAGGTCACGGGAGATCGACAGACCCAGGCCAGTGCCACCATAACGGCGATTGCTGGTGCCATCGACCTGGTGGAAGGCGCCGAAGATCGCCTGCTGTTGATCGGCCGCAATGCCGATGCCGGTGTCACGGACTGCGAACACGATACCGCTGCCAGCCTGGAAGCTGACGTTCATGCTGACCTGGCCACGCTCGGTGAACTTGAGGGCGTTGGACAGCAGGTTCTTGAGGATTTGCTCCAGGCGCTGACGGTCGGTGAACAGCGTGACCGGTACCTGCGGCTCGACCTTGACCTCGAAGGCCAGGCCCTTGTGACCGGCAAGCGGCTGGAACATGCCGCGCAAGCCCTCGACCAGGCGCTCGACCTGGGTGGTTTCGGGCCGTACTTCGAGCTTGCCGGCCTCGACCTTGGCGATATCGAGAATGTCGTTGATAAGGTTGAGCAGATCGTTACCGGCCGAGTAGATGGATTCGGCGAACTTGACCTGCTCCTCACTGAGGTTGCCTTCACCGTTCTCAGCCAACAACTTGGCCAGGATCAGCGAGCTGTTGAGCGGCGTGCGCAGCTCATGGGACATGTTGGCGAGGAATTCGGACTTGTACTTGCTCGATCGCTGCAGGTCGTCGGCACGGGCCTGCAGCTCCAGCTGCGCCTGGCTCAGCTCATCGTTCTTGCGGTCCAGCGCATCGGTGCGTTCCGACAACTGCTCGTTGGTCTGCTCGAGTTCGGCCTGTTGGGTTTCCAGATGGGCTTGAGACTCCTTGAGCACCCGTGACTGCTCTTCGAGCTCTTCGTTGGCAGTCTTGAGTTCTTCCTGCTGCACCTGCAGCTCTTCATTGAGTTGCTGGGTTTCAGCCAGCACTTCCTGCAAGCGCTGACGATAACGGGCACTCTCGATCGACATGCCCAGGTTGCCGCCGACCCGCTCCAGCAGCTCTTCATCCCGTTCTTGCAAGGGGCGCAGGAAACCCAGCTCGATCACCCCGTTGATCTGCCCGTCTTCGGTCGCCGGCATCAGCAATGCACTGCGCGGCAAGCCACTGCCCAGGCCGGAACTGAGGCGATAGAAATCTTCGGGCAGTTCCTCCAGGCGCAGCAAGCGGCCTTCGCGGACCGCCTGGGCCAACAGGCCATGGTGATCCGACTCGATCTGCTCGCGGGCCTGCTCTTCGGTACTCAGGCCATAACAGGCCACGCGCACCAGCCGGCCATGCTCGTCGCGCACGTACACGGCGCCCACCACGCTGCCCAGATAAGAGGCAAAGAAGCGCAGGATGTTCTCGCCAAGCATGGGCAAGGTCAGCTGCCCGAGCACCTGCTGCGTCAGCTGGGTCTGGCCGGTGCGCAACCAGGCCTGGTGCTCCAGGCGCTGCGCCGAGCGTTGCTGGGCTTGCAGGTTTTCAGCGTAGTTGGCCGAAAGTGCCAGCAGGTCACGACGGCCCAGGTAGGCCAGCAATGCACTGAGGCCGACAATGAACAGCACGAAAGCCGAAATCGCCGTCACAGTGACGGCACTGACTTTTTCGTTACGGGCCATGCGCAGTTGTTGTTCGGTAATGATCAGGTCATCGAACTCCTTGCGGATTTCATCGGTGATGCGCTTGCCCCGGCCATTGCCGATCGAGGCCTGGTAATCGCCCTGGCTGCGGCGCAGGCTGATCATCTCGTTACCGAAGTCGTTCCAGGCCTGCTGCAAGGCCATCAGCCGGTCAATACGGTCAACCTGCTGCGGGTTGTCCTCGACCATGCTGCGCAGGCTTTGCAGGCTGCCGAGAATGCGTGGCTTGGCCACCTCGTAAGGGTCAAGGAAGCGCTCGTCGCCCGTGATCAGGAAACCGCGCATGCCCGTTTCCATGTCGATCGACAGCTTGACCGTTTCGTTGGCATTGCCGATCACCCGGTCGGTGTGCTCGACCCACTGCATGGCCGAAAGCAGGTAGTTGATCACCGCGACGAAGGCCACTGCCCCCAGCAGGCCAACCCCCAGGGGGAGGCCGATGTTACGGCTCAACAGCTTGCGAAAGCTTCGCTGGTCCATCGTGGCTGCTTGAATCATGAGAAGACGCCCGAGCTAGAAAAGTCCATTGAAAAGAGTGGCCGATCAGTCGTTATTGTTATCTGCCACTGCGCTGTCCTGATAAGCGAGTCTAACCAGCTTTGACAGCTCTGGCAGGGCATTTAGCCAGTATTTGAAGGTTGCTTTCGGCAATCGTTCCATCTATTTGCATGGAGCGGTATCCTCGGGAACTTCTGATGCCGCGCGGTGCACAGATTAAAGACACTGATTTGTACAGGATTTGAACCATGCACCTTCTGGTAGTCGAAGACGACGACATCGTACGTATGCTGATGGTCGAAGTGCTCGACGACTTGGGCTACAAGGTCATCGAGGCAGAAGACGCCACAGCCGCCCTGCGTGTACTTGAAGACCCCAGCCAGGCGCTGGCACTGATGATGACCGATGTGGGGCTGCCGGACATGCGAGGTGAGGTGCTGGCGGGTAAAGCGCGCGAACTGCGGCCGTTATTACCGGTGCTGTTCGCCAGCGGCTACGCCGACAGTCTCAATGTGCCGGAGGGCATGCACCTGATCGGCAAGCCGTTCAGCATCGACCAGTTGCGGAACACGGTGGTGGGTATTCTGGGTACCCCTTGAGCACCGCGTCGCCTGTTTCGCTCGTAGGCGCGGGCTTGCCCGCGAAGAGGCAGGCACATGCAACCCACCTCACAGCTCTCTGCGCAGCAGATAGGTATCCATGATCCACCCCTTGCGCGCCCGCTCCCGCTCGCGCACTTCCAGTATCTGCACCTTCACCGCCTGCAGCGGCCCGGCAATCAGCACTTCATCCTCGGTCCCCAGGTACGCGCCCCAGTAGATGGTCAACGCCGGGTCATCGAGCCCGGCAAAGGCGCACTGCCCGTCGAGCATCACCACCACATTGTCCACAGGCCCCTGCTCGGCCAGGCGTCGCCCCGGCAGCACGGTCAGGGGCTCGCCGATGCGGTTGAGCGGCACCTGGTGCCGCGCCGCCAGCGCCTGCACACTGCTGATGCCAGGGATGACCTGCAAGCGCAGCGTCACGCCCTGTTCGCGGACCAGGTCGAGTATGCGCAGGGTGCTGTCGTAGAGGGTGGGCTCGCCCCACAGCAGGAAGGCACCTGTTTCACCGTCGCCAATTTCCTCCTCGATCAGGCGCGCATACAGCGCAGCACGCTGCCGGTGCCAGTTCTGCACCGCGCCAAGGTAGTCATCCGCCTGCACATCGCGCAACGGGTCGACCACCGGCACCAGGCGATAACCACCTTCGGGGCGATAGCGCTGCAGAATGGCCTTGCGCAGGCGCACCAGTTCATCTTTGTCGTCGCCCTTGTCGAGCACGAAGAACACGCTGGCACTGCGCAGCGCATCGACCGCTTCATAGGTGACCTGGCGCGGGTCACCCGCGCCGATGCCGATCAACAACAGGTCTTTCATTGCCCTGCCCTTTGCGGGAACCCGCCACCATTGTCAGGCGGCTACCGGTATTTGGCAAAGCAGCCGCTTAGAAGATCGAGAAGTTGTAGCTGACAATGACCCGCGTCTCATCCATGTCACGCGCCCACCTTTCATAGTTACTGCGGTAAGTGGAATTACGCAGACGTACGCTGACATCCTTGAAGGTGCCACTTTGCACCTGGTATTTGAACTCGGTGTCGCGTTCCCACTCCTTGCCTTCGGCACTGCTGCCCGGCACCTTGATATTGTCGCCGTTGATATAACGGGTGAAGAAGGTCAGGCCGGGTACACCCAGCGCCTTGAAGTCGTAGTCATAGCGAACTTGCCAGGAGCGCTCCTGTGCAGCGGCGAAATCATTGACCTGGGCGTAGTTGACCAAGTACGGGTTGCTACCATCCAGGTACGGCATGGCACTGTTGCCATACATGCGCTGCCAGCCGGCGCTGAGCTTGTGGCCACCGAGGCTGTAGCCAAGCATGCCGCTGAAGGCGCGATGGTCGATTTCACCCGCATGGGCATTGCCGATGTCATCACTCTTGATCAGGCGCACGTCAGCCGACAGGCTGCCCACCGGCAGCGGCTGGCTGGCCACCAGGCCGAGGAAGTGCTGACGGTAGATATTCTCCAGTTTGGCCACTTGGTACTGGGCGCTGAAACGCTCGTTAAAACGGTAGTCGACACCGGCCAGGTCGAAGTGGTCGGCGTCGGTATCGCAGGCATAACGCTTGTTCTTGCAGTGCACGCGGATGTCCTGGCGATCGGTGGAATCCCGAGCGGTGTATTTGTCCAGGCGAGCCAGGGTGAACTTCAGGTCGTGCAGTTCTTCAGAGGTGAGCATGGCACCCTGGAACAGGGTCGGCAGCAGACGGCCATCGTTGTACTTGAGCAACGGGACATCCGGCATCATCGAACCGTACTTGAGCACGGTATTGGACACCTTGATCTTGGCCGCCAGGCCCATCTTCGCATACTGGTCGGCCGAGTGCCGGGGGTCGTGGCCAGACGAGGGCAGCAATCCACTGTTGCTGTCGGCCGGGCTGGAATCCAGTTTGAAGCCGAACATGCCCAGCGCATCCACACCAACACCTACCGGACCTTGCGTATAACCCGATTGCACATTGAGGATAAAGCCTTGCGCCCACTCTTCGCGCTTGGATGCGCCCTGGCTGGAACTGCTGTAACCGTCCCGGAAGTCGCGGTTGAAATAGACATTGCGTGCTTCGACCTTTGCACTGCCGTCTTCAAGAAACCCGGCAGCCTGGACGTTGACACCGGCACACAACAGAAACAGGCCGGTAACACGGCGCCCAGGGGCGAGGGGGAAAGGGGAAAACATGCGAGGAAACATCCAGAATGAAGACGATTTAACAACCTGTGGCACGTGTTGGCCACGGTACTGCGGCAGGTCCGAACATGAGTCAGCCATCATCTGAAATGATCGCGCAAAGGCTCTGGCGCGGGCCATTGGACCATGGTCTAGGCCCCCTGTCGTGCAACCGCAGAAAAACCGGCAAATACCGCGCGCAAAACTAGGAAAGTTCCCGCCTTACTTGCAAAAAGTTAGCAGTTTACCCAGTAGCGATGAATGACTACACTCGATATCAGCGAACAGTGGAACCCAACTGCGTGGCCGGCGTTTTTACGCGTCTTCAATGTTCGTCACGCCCTGCCACGACCGACGTACAGGAGTGATTACAGTGTCCAGACTTGCAGAGTTTCGTGCTGCCGAAAAAGCGCTCCAGGAACAGATGGCACAACTGGAAGCGTTGAAAAAGGATGCCGGCCTCAAACGCGAAATCGAATTCGAGCAGAAACTAGTCGGCCTGATGAAAAGCTATGACAAGAGCCTGCGCGATATCATCGCCATCCTCGACCCGAAGGCTGTGGCCCGCGCTTCCAGCACATCGCCCAAGCAACAACGCCGCCCGCGGGTGGTCAAGGTCTATCAGAACCCGCACACCGGCGAGCGAATCGAGACCAAAGGCGGCAACCACCGCGGCCTCAAGGCCTGGAAAGAACAGTATGGGGCCGCCACGGTAGAAAGCTGGGTACGCTGATGAAATGCCCACACAGGCTTCACACTTTTTTCACAAGGGCTGGCTCAGTATCGAAACAGCTAAAGGACTAGCGACCCCATCACGCGCCCGCACATGCGGGCCTCTAATTTCAGCGCCCTGCCTTCGCAGGGCGCTTTCATTTGCGCAATCGGCGCACTGCCGTATCATGGCCAGCCTGTCTGTTTTGCCGGCGCCCTGTGCCCGGCCCCGTCTCAGGAGTTCCCATGAGCCTGCACGATCTGCAAACCCTGCCTGGCGTCACCGCGCAACCTGACGCCGCCACCGCCCAGTTCGTCTTCAACCACACCATGCTGCGGGTCAAGGACATCGAGAAGTCGCTGGACTTCTACACCCGCGTGCTGGGCTTCCGCCTGGTGGACAAGCGTGACTTCCCTGAAGCCGCTTTCAGCCTGTACTTCCTGGCCCTGGTCGACCCTGCCCAGATCCCCGCTGACGACACCGCCCGCCACCAGTGGATGAAGGCGATCCCCGGCGTGCTGGAGCTGACCCACAACCATGGCACCGAAAACGATGCCGAGTTCGCCTACCACAATGGCAACACCGACCCACGCGGTTTTGGCCACATCTGCATTTCGGTACCCGATGTCCGCGCCGCTTGCGCGCGTTTCGAGGAACTGGAAGTGCCGTTCCAGAAACGCCTGCAGGACGGCCGCATGAACCATCTGGCCTTCGTCAAGGACCCGGACGGTTACTGGATCGAAGTGATCCAGCCAACCGAGCTCGAAGGCTAAGTGCTCGTCGCGGCGCGCTCGTCAGGCCGGGAACTCCCGGCCTCTTGCTGTGGTATATGAAGGTAACTGCTTCACAAACCACAGCGAGGTAAGGACGATGCAATCTCTTCACTGTGAATACCGCGAGCACACTATCACCGCCAGCGTAATGCCCCATCCCGACTCCCCCCTGCCCTATGCCGCCGGCTGCCTGATCACGGCACCGGACGGGCACACCAGCAAGCGCATGTCGATGCCAATGCAGTTCTTCTCCGACCTTGAGAATGCACAGCGTGTGTCGCTGGCCCATGGCCGGGCACTGGTCGACAAACAGCTGGATAACGGGCACGACGTGTTCTGATCCGGGTTTCACCTGTACCCCCTTCGCGGCTGATGCCGCGAAGGGGGTAGGCGTCATCAGGTCGCCCGCGCGTATGCCACCGCCGCATCCACCTGCTCCTGCGACGGCCTGACCCCGGTGTACAACACGAACTGTTCCAGCGCCTGCAGCGCAATGACCTCCAGCCCAGTGATCACCGGCTTGCCCAACGCCTGAGCCCGGCGAATCAACGGCGTCTGCGCCGGCATCGCCACTACATCGAACACCCGCTCCGCCGCCGAGATGGCGTTCTCGGGAAACGCCAGCTCTTCTGCCTCCTGCCCGCCTGCCATACCGATCGGCGTCACGTTCACCAGCATCGGCGGGCAGAGGTCACCTGGCTCAGGCACCCAGCGATAACCACAGACATCCGCCAACTGACGCCCGGCCTGCTCGTTGCGTGCAACGATGATGCCTTCGGCAAACCCGGCATCGCGCAAGGCGCTGGCCACGGCCTTGGCCATGCCACCGCTGCCTCGCAGGGCAAAGGCCGTGCCCGGATCGACCTGATGCTGCACCAGCAATTGGCGCACGGCCAGGTAATCGGTGTTGTAAGCCTTCAGGTGCCCATTGCAGTTGACAAGGGTATTGACCGACTCGATGGCCGCCGCCGAGGGATCGATTTCGTCGACCAAGGCCATGCAGGCCTCCTTGTACGGCATCGACACCCCGCAGCCGCGAATACCCAAGGCGCGGATCCCTGCCACGGCCGCCGGCAGGTCATCGGTGCGCATGGCCTTGTAGTAGAAGTCCAGGCCCAACTGCTGGTACAGGTGGTTGTGAAAGCGCACGCCGAAGGTGCCAGGGCGACCGGCCAGAGAGATGCAAAGCACGGTGTCCCGGCTGGGAGTTGTCGGCATAAGAGGCTCCTTGGTCATGACTGAAACGTTTATTCAGCGTAACAGAGTCAGCCACTGGTCGTCCCTTACACAACCTTTACCGTTCCCCTGTGCTCAGCTGACAGACACCGGAGTCATAGTAACAGGGCCCCGGACGTGGGGTTTTCCTGCGGGGTTGTTTTATGAACCGTCTCATTCCCGGAATCGTCCTGCTGGTCGGTGCCCTGGCCATCAGCGGGCCTGCAGCAGCTCACGGTGGCTATGGCAGCCATGGGCACGGTGGTTGGTATGGGCCGGGGCCCCTGCTGGGTGCGGCAGTGGCCGGCGCGGTGGTTGGGGCGACGGTTTATGGCGGCCATGACCGTACTGTGTATGTTGAGCGCCAGCCGGTCTACTACGCCCCGCCGGTGTACGTACAACCGCCTCCACAGCCGGTGTACTACCAGCCCTACTACGCGCCTCCTCCGCCGCCACCGGGCTACCGCACCTATTATGGGCCGCCACCGGTGTATTACGGGCCACCGCGCTGGTAATGGTTGACAGGACCAATGATCACTATTGAGGAAGTTGATTTCAAACATATCCGGCTGCTGCGTATGGTAGAGCCATGTTTTAAAGGAGGTCCCAATGGCCACTATCCAGATCATGTCCGTTGTCGGTAGCGCCGTTCCCGCCTCACTGCGTGAGCAGGGCCTGCTGGCGTGCTGGTACCTGGTTCGCAACGGCGAAGCCGTGAGCGGCCCGATGCCGACCCGCGCCTCAGCCCAGGCACTGGTCGAACAGTTGCAACCAGGCACCTTGGTTGCCTGAACCAAATTTGTTGTGCGTTGCTCCCTGCGCCCTTGTCGCCCGCCAATTTGGCGGGCTTTTTTTCTTCACGGTTTGACCGGGCTGCCACCTCATGTTTGGCCGCTACTGCCCAGCTTACTGGTCAGCACCATGACCTTGCCTTGCAGCCGGCCTACGGTCATCACCAGCTCGTTTCGCTCCTTGGTGAGCAGATCAGCTTTTGCCTGCGCCTCCCTTCTCGCATCCCGTTCGATGTCCAGCAGCTCTGTCAGGTGGCGGATGACGGCAATTTCTGCAGTGTCCATTGCGCGGTCGACTGCATCCCTCGACAACCATTTGCGCAGCCACAAAAACGCACCCAGCAATACAGTCCCCGTACCGCCCAGCCAAGTGACGGTGCCCGGGCCGAGGTCGGTCGGATCCATGTGAACCTCATTACAGATGATGATGTGATCAGCCGTGGAGAAAAATGTCTCGCTAGCTTTCCTTGTTCGTGCGCTTAATTTAGCCTACAGCTAACAACACGACAAGAGCAGATTTAGCCATGCGCACATTTAGCAGCAAGCTAAACACTGGCATGCTTCACCCCATGGACATCTACCAAATTCGCAAGCACAACCTGGTGAAACTGATCGGCAGCCAGAGAAAGGGGACCTGCGCAGAGCGCTGGGGGATGGCGCCTGCACACCTGAGCCAGATCCTTTCCGACAAGACTGTAAAAAATCTGGGCGATGACGTGGCCCGTCGCATCGAGGGCATCGAAGGCTTGCCACGGGGCTGGTTCGACGCGCTGTCGCCAGGCGAACACATGCAAGCGGCTGTCGAGCCAGGTGACAACAAGCTCTCTGCAGCCGACCTGGTCAGACAGATGCTTGCCCGAAGCGGCAAAGGCATCTCCGAAGAGACCCGGCAAAGGCTGCTGGCAGCGGCGCAAGAGCCTGCAGATGCCACGCTGCTGGAAGCCGAGCCGCTTCGCCCCGGCCTGGTCGGTGACGAAGTGTGGATCGCCCACTATGACGTACGGGCAGCCATGGGCGGTGGCCAGATCCCCCACGACTACCCCGAGATGTTCAAGGACGTTCGCGTCAGCCCCAGTCACCTGCGCGAACTGGGCGTGACGTTCAGCGAGCACCATCACCTGAAGATGGTGACCGGCTGGGGCCAGTCGATGGAGCCGACCATCAGGCACCGCGACCCGCTGATCGTCGACGTCAGCATCCGCGAATTCGTCGGCGATGGCATCTACTTCTTTTCCTGGGGCGATCACATCTACATCAAGCGGCTACAGATCGCGGACGAGGACCACTTCGAGATGATCTCCGACAACTCGCGGCACAAAGACCGTATGATTCGTCGGGAAGAGACCTACATACAGGCCAGGGTCCTGCTGGTGTGGAATGCCCACCTTGTATAAACCGAAGCCCGCCCTGACCGGCGGGCTTTTGCTGAAGCTCAGAACGGTGCAGCCTCCCCGACCTGCGCCTCGCAGTCGCGTTCGACGATAAAATCATCACGCTCTTCCACGCTACTGCGCGCCCATCGCACCGTCACGCTAGCGTCATCATTGAACGTCAGCTGCAACTCGGGCATTTCCAGCAGCTGGCCCATCACCTCCTCCCATTCCGCTTCACCGTCGGTATCCAGACGATGCACCACTACCCAGCGCTGCGTCTGTGCGAGCGGGTGGTTGATCATTGACGATACCCGCAGACTAAGCCGCTCTATTCCGGTCATCTCCTGGCGCTGTTGGGGTTCCGACTTCATGTGGCTTGCCATATTCTCATCCTGATAGCTGTATATTCGTACAGTACTCAGCGAAAGCTTAGCTCACTGCCAAATCCTGCGTAAAGCCCCCCATTGCGGAAAAATTTCGCCAGTAGGTAATTTCCCGTGGAGCGAAAATAATTTAGCCATAAGCTATTGACCGTTATTTAGCTTGAGGCTAACTTTGTGTTCAGCCGTCGCTTGTACGGCTGCTATGCCACTCAAACCTTTTCGCCAGGAGTTCCCCCATGGCCGTAGATATCAGCCACCTCACCATCGCCACGCCGGTAGCCGTCTCCTCAACCAACCCCGTTGCTCTGGAGCTGAACGGTGCTGAAGCGATTGCCCGCTTTCCCAGCATCGTGACGGTGCTCAGCGATGGCTCGATCCAGTTCTCAGCCCCAACCAAAGGTGCTTCGAGCAAAAGCACCCACAGGACACGCTGCGAATGGACAGAAACGCAAGACTGGACGCTGGCCAGCGCCCAGGATCACTGGAATCGCCAGACAATGACGCTGACCAAGGTCAACTCGGCGCAGAAGGTGGTCATCGCCCAGATGCACGTACGCGGGGACGACGGCCCGCCGGTAAAGGTGTTCTGGAACAAGGGCAACATCACCCTGGGGTTTCGGCGCACCTTCAACCAGACCGACCCGGTGAATTCCCCAATCCTGAAGGGGGTGCCACTGGGTGCGACCTTCCACATCAGCATTCACACCACGTCTGAAGGTGTGGTAACCGTGACGGCCGAATGCAACGGGGTATCCGCTTCGTCGGGCGATTTGCAGCTCGACAGTACCTGGGCTTCACGCCTGTTCGAGTTCCACGGCGGGGTCTACAACCAGGTCGACTACACCGACGCAACGCCCGCCGAGGATGGCTCGATCTGCATCATCAGCGAACTCTCGCTCATCCATCGCTGAACGCGAAGGCCGGCAGGGCATCCCGATGCCCTGCCCTGATATCGAAAGCCCTGATGCTGTTGCAGGTATGCAAAAACCCAACACGGGGTCCATCCCATCCCTATCTGATGGGTGAAGAATGGGTACAGGATTAAATATCGTTCACTTTGCGCCCTTTAGTCATAAGGCATTCGACAGTAATTCAGCCATACTCCAGAATGCATCGGTTTTTAGGGGGAAAACCCTTGCACAGCCAACGACATACCAACTTTTAGTGAGCCTCAACGTGAAAACTTCCCTGTCCATCCTCAGCCTGCTGCTGTTGCTCACAGGTACCGCGACCCTTCCGTCGACTGCTGCTGCACAACCCCCGGCCCAGGTTCAACGTGACCCATCCAAACTGCATCTGGCTTCAGGCAGCGCTCTGCTGATCGACCTGAACAGCAACAAGGAGCTGTATTCGAGCCATGCCGACCGCGTGGTGCCGATCGCTTCGGTAACCAAACTGATGACGGCGATGGTGGTGCTGGATGCCAAGCTGCCCATGGATGAAATGCTCACCATGACCATTGCCAACAACCCGGAAATGAAAGGCGTGTACTCGCGCGTGCGCCTGGGCAGCCAGTTGGACCGTCGCGAAACCCTGCTGATTACCTTGATGTCGTCGGAAAACCGTGCGGCCAATAGCTTGGCCAACGCCTATCCCGGCGGTTATCCGGCGTTCATCAAGGCAATGAATGCCAAAGCCCGCAGCCTGGGAATGGCCCATACCCGCTATGTTGAGCCGACCGGCCTGTCGACGCAGAACGTATCCACTGCCCGCGACCTGGCCAAGCTGCTGATGGCCTCGCGCAAGTACCCCATGCTGAGCGAGCTGTCGACCACCCGCGAAAAGACCGTCGCCTTCCGCAAGCCCAACTACACGCTGGGTTTCCGTAACACCGACCACCTGGTGAACAAAAGCAACTGGGATATCAAGCTGACCAAGACCGGCTTCACCAACGAGGCCGGGCACTGCCTGGTACTGCTGACCCGCATGGATAACCGCCCGGTGGCCATGGTCATTCTCGATGCCTTCGGCAAGTACACCCACTTCGCCGATGCCAGCCGCATGCGTCAATGGCTGGAAACCGGTACCGCCAAGCCGGCACCGGCGGTGGCCATGCAGTACAAGGCCGACCGGCAGAACAAGGGGCGGTTGGCGGCCGAATGACCGCCATATCCTGGAACGAGCGGGCTTGTTCGCGAAACAGACAACGCGGCGGATAGCACGGGCTTCGCCCGTGTTCGCGGGTAAACCCGCTCCTACGACGACCTGCGCCCAATCACCAATGTATGTCCACCCTCAATAGGTGTAGGAGCGGGTTTACCCGCGAATACGGTAGCGGCGGCAACGGTGAACGGCGGGTGAAATTGGCCAGCAGGCCCGGCCCTTTCGCGGGTGAACCCGCTCCTACACGACGGCCTGCGCCCAATCCCCCTGTATGTCCACCCCCGCGCCTACAGGCGACTGCGCAGGCTTTTAAATTTTGAGCAAGACCGCTGTCAGGCCGTAGCGCTGACCATGCCTCCCGCACTGCTGCCGCCCTCTTGCTGCAACAGCTCCAGCAACTGCGCCGTGGCCGCCATGATCTGCCCGTTGAGGGTGGCAATGCTCGCCTGCTTGGCACCTATCGCTGCCGCCTTGGCAGTCTCGTCCATCTTGCTATTCTGCAATGCCACCAACTGTTTCTGCTCTTCTGCCAGCTGCTTCTGCAGATCCTTGATCAATTGACGCAGCTCGCTCACAGCCCCCGATTCGCCACTGCCTTCAGTGTCGGTGGATTGCGCCTGGCTACCCTCCGACACCCTCATGCTGTCACTGCTGATGCTCAACGGCCCCACCGCCTCACCGGCCTGTTTCGCCTGTTCACGCTCGGTTGCTGCATTCGCGCTCAGCGTCTGTGCTGAAACACCATTGATCATCAGGTTGCTTGCCGTGATGCCGCTCATGTCGATTCCCTGCCTGAAGGATTGGTCCTTGCCGTAACCAACACATCGGCCGCCTCACGCTGTTCTTTAGCCCGCTTAAATTCCCCCTCGGCTGGCTCGTTCCAACTCATGTACTTGCGCAGGAGCCGGAGCCCCGGCGGGCGTCCATATTCGACCATTCAGGGAATCGCAGCCATGAGCCAGTCCTCACAGCAGGAAACCATCAAAGACATGATCGGCGTGGGCTTCGGCCCCTCCAACCTGGCCTTGGCCATCGCCCTGGAAGAGCTCGCCGAATCCCGGGGCCATGCGCTCGACGCACTGTTCATCGACAAGCAGCAAGACTACCACTGGCACGGCGAGACCTTGGCTACCCAGAGCGAGTTGCAGATCTCGTTCCTCAAGGACCTGGTGTCGCTGCGCACCCCGACCAGCCCGTACAGCTTCGTCAACTACCTGCACCAGAAGCAGCGCCTGGCCGACTTCATCAACCTCGGCACCTTCTACCCCTGCCGCCTGGAGTACAACGACTACCTGCGCTGGGCCGCCGAGCATTTCACCTCTCAGGCGGTGTATGGGCAGGAAGTGTTGCGCATCGAACCGCACCTGCATGCAGGCCGGGTCCAACACCTGTGCGTGATCACGCGTGACAGACAAGGCCGCGAATACAGCCGCCCCACCCGCTCGGTGGTGGTGGGCAGCGGTGGCACACCGAAAATTCCGGAAAACTTCGGCGCCTTCAAGGACGACCCGAGGGTCTTCCACCACTCGCAGTACCTGAGCAGCCTGACCAAACTGCCGTGCACGGCTGGCAAACCCATGCGCATTGCCGTGATCGGCTCAGGCCAGAGCGCCGCCGAGGCGTTCATCGACCTCAACGACAGCTATCCGTCAGTCAAGGTCGACATGATTCTGCGCGGTTCGGCTCTCAAGCCCGCCGACGACAGCCCCTTCGTCAATGAGATCTTCTCGCCCGACTACACCGACCTGGTCTACAACGAACCGGCCGACCAGCGCAGCAAACTGCTAGGCGAATACCACAACACCAACTACTCGGTGGTCGACCTCAACCTGATCGAGCGCATCTACGGCATCCTCTACCGGCAGAAGGTTGCCCATCAGCACCGCCATAACGTGCTGTGCCGGCGCCAGGTGGAAGCTGTGGTGGCCACCCGCGAAGGCCTGGAACTGACCCTGCGCGACCTCGCCACCGGCCAGCAGCAAACCCACCGCTACGATGCCGTTATCCTCGCCACCGGCTACGAGCGCCGCTCGCACCGTGAATTGCTGGCGCCGCTGGCCGATTACCTGGAGGACTTCAGCGTCGACCGCAACTACCGCGTACTGGCCAGCCCCGACCTGCAAGCCTCGGTGTACCTGCAGGGCTTCTGCGAAAACAGCCACGGCCTGAGTGACACCCTGCTTTCGGTCCTGCCAACCCGCGCTGCGGAAATTGGCCGAGCGCTGTACCAGGATCTGGAGCAGCTGCACGAAAAACCCCAAGCAGCAGTGGCGCTAACCCGCGCCTGACCCCTCTGCAACCCGCCATCAAGGCCGGACTGATGCCTCGTGCGCAGTCCGGTTTTTGTGCTTTGAAACATTTGGTTTCATTTTAACCTGCAGGTTTTCAATTCTCATTCGTCCTTATCAGTACAGCACTCTTTGGTTGGCACACGCTCGACCACCAATAGCAGAAGACCGTCTGATGGCCAAATCACCGAAAAAATCCAAATCCAGGCTGTGGTTCCTGGTCCACAGCTGGCTCGCCTTGCCGATCTGGTTCTTTGTCCTGATCGTCTGTTTCACCGGCATGCTCGCCGTGGTCAGTCAGGAAATCGTCTGGCTCGCCGATCCGGCCGTGCGCGCCAACAAGCCAGACGCGAACACCGAGCGCATGAGCTTTCAGCAGGTACTGGAGGCCTTGAACAAGGCCGAGCCGGACATGGTGGTGGAGCGCCTGAGCCAGCCGGATGGTTCGCACTTCGCGGTAAAAGCTAATGTAACCCTGCCTGATGGCACCAGCCCGACGCTGTATGTAAACCCCTACACCGGAACCATTCAGGGGAAGACCCCAGACTTCAACTTCGAAGCCTTCACCCGCGCCCTGCACGGCTGGTGGCTAGTGCCGTTCACCAACGGTTTCAGCTGGGGCTGGTACCTGGTATCGCTGCTCGGCCTGCCGATGCTGGCCTCGCTGGTCACCGGCCTGGTGGTTTACAAGAAGTTCTGGAAAGGCTTTTTCAAACCCGTGCGTACCGGCCATGGTTCGCGAATCTTCTGGGGTGACCTGCACCGTCTGTCCGGGGTGTGGTCAATATGGTTCATTGCGGTCATTTCCATCACCGGCACCTGGTTCCTGATCCAGGCGATCCTGTTCGACAACCACATCACCATTTCCAGCCGACCCATCGTGCCGGTGATCGCCCGTGAGGAGGTACCGCAAACGCCAGATGGCAGCCCCGCCTCGCGCATCGACCTGGACGAAGCGGCGCGCCTTGCCGGCCTGGCGATCCCGGGGCTGGAAGTGACCTCCATCTCGCTCCCCGCCACTGCCTACAGCCACGTCACGCTGTCTGGCCCGGGCTGGTACCCGTTGATGTTCCAGAGTGCTTCGGTGAATCCGTACACACGCAATGTCGACAGCCAGTTCCTGATCAGCGACCGTTCGGCCCTGGAGTTCGTCACCGAGTCCATGCGCCCGCTGCACACCGGCGACTTTGGCGGTTTGCCGATCAAGCTGGTGTGGTTCTTCTTCGGCCTGATCCTCACCCTGATGGTGCTTAGCGGCCTGCTGATCTGGACCAAACGCACCGCCCAGGCCACCGCCGCGGCCCTCAAGCGCAGCGAGCGCGCTCCACGTGCGGCACACAGTGAAACCACCGTGGAGATCCACTCATGAGCCAGGCCCTGCCCGCCAGCCCGCTGAAGCAGCTTTGGCTGAAGTGGCGTTTTCACCTGAACATCCTGCTGATCCTGATCCCGCTGGGCTTCATGCCCAAGTACTTCGCCGACGCCAGGCTGTTCCGCGGCGAGGCGGGCCTTGGCGCCAACGTGATCAGTGACATCCAGGTCGGCCCCTACAGCCTCGACCTAGCCGAACTGCGTGACGAGGCGCCACGCGCCGACGGCCCGGCCGGCTACTTCAAATCGTTCAATGCAGCGTTGTGCAAGGCCTGCATAAAGGACGTCAAGGCCGCCTACCTGCGCATCGGCAAGCCACGCAGCCTGCGCGCCGCCGGCACCATCTTCTTCGGTGCACCGTACAACATGGGCACCTCGTTGCCGATCCCGCCGCGCACCAAACCCGATGCGCACATCTGGATCACCCTGGAAGGCTGGGACGGCAGCATGCACCAGGCGTCGGTCCCCCTGGCCAAGGCATCGCCAGCCACCGTTGCATGGCTCGAGAAACAAGGAGGCAACAAATGAAACACCTGATGCGCACCCTGACGCTGCCCTTCCTGGTACTGGCCGCCAGCCCGGCGCTGGCGCACAACCCGATGTGCGAATGCGAGGAACTGGCCAACGGCCAGGTCAAGTGCACCGGCGGTTTCTCGGACGGCAGCGGTGCCCCCGGGGTGACCCTGGACGTGATCGGTTATGACGAACAGGTGTTGGTCGGCGGCAAGCTTGGCGACGACTCGACGCTGACCTTCAAGCGCCCGGACGGTGAATTCTATGTGCTGTTCGATGCAGGCCCCGGGCACGTGGTGGAAGTGGACTACGCCGATATCGCCCAACCATGAGCCGCGCCCAAGTCATTCGCCCGGCCGGTGCCGGGCACGAAACCCTGTACGTGCTGCTGGCAAGCCTGCTTATCGTGGTACTCGCCGCCAGCGTGGTGCTGCTGCGCGGTGAGCGCGAGGACGAACAGGCCATCGCCAGCTACCAGATCGACGCCCGCCGCGACCTCACCGCCGCCGAACAAGGCCTGTACACCGACCTGCGGGTAGCCTTCGACGAGATCCAGCTACTGCGCGAAGAAAACGCCGTCACACCCAGCGTAAAGGCCCTGGCCGAAGAAGGCCTGCCGCCGTTCGTGGTCGATGCCGGCAGCCAGAGCCGTGGCGCCCACCAATGGTCATGGCTGGAACCCGGCGCCTACCTGGGTCGCAGCCAGGCCCCGGAAGTTGCCGGCAGCCTGCTGCTGATCCTGCCACCCGACAGCACAGGCCAAGCCGATGTCTGGCTGCGCCGCGACAGCGCCGCCGTTATCCCGGACGACCTCGGCCAGGCCGCCCTGATCGCCGCTGGCTGGCAGCAGGTGGTCAGCCACTACGACGCCGGTGTTACCCGCGAACACCGTCACTGAACCCAAGGACCCGCCCATGTTTCGCTCCGCCCTCGCCCTGCTCCTGACCCTTGCCCTGCCGGCACTGGCCCTGGCCGATAACAGCAAGCCGCTGCGAATCGGCATCACCCTGCACCCCTACTACAGCTACGTGAGCAATATTGTCGGCGACAAGGCCGAGGTGGTTCCCCTGATTCCGGCGGGCTTCAACCCGCACGCCTACGAGCCGCGGGCCGAGGACATCAAGCGCATCGGCACACTGGACGTGGTGGTGCTCAACGGTGTTGGCCATGACGATTTCGCAGACCGCATGATCGCCACCAGCGAAAAACCCGACATCGCCACAATCGAAGCCAATCAGAACGTGCCGCTGCTGGCGGCCACCGGCATTGCCGCGCGCGGTGCCGGCAAGGTGGTCAACCCGCACACCTTTCTGTCGATCAGCACCACCATCGCCCAGGTGAACAACATCGCCCGTGAACTGGGCAAACTCGACCCGGACAACGCCAAGTTGTACACGCAAAACGCCCGTGCCTACGCCAAACGCCTGCGCGCCCTGCGTGCCGAGGCCCTGGCCAAGGTCACCGAAGCCCCTGGCGCAACGTTCCGGGTCGCTACCATCCATGCCGCCTATGACTACCTGGTGCGCGATTTCGGCCTGGAGGTGACCGCTGTCGTCGAGCCGGCCCATGGCATCGAGCCCAGCCCGGCGCAGCTGAAAAAGACCATCGACCAGCTCAAGGCGCTGGACGTGCGGGTGATCTTCTCGGAAATGGACTTCCCGTCGGCCTATGTCGAAACCATTCAGCGTGAGTCCGGTGTGCGCCTGTATCCGTTGACGCATATCTCCTACGGCGAGTACACCAAGGACAAGTACGAGGTGGAAATGAAGCGCAACCTCGACACGGTGGTCCGCGCCATTCAGGAGAACCGCGCATGACCGCTGCCGCCAAGCTGGCGACAGCCTGCGGGCCGCGCATCGAGTTCACTGGCATCGACCTGACCCTGGGGCGCACGCGTATCCTCGAACAGGTCAGTTTCAGCGTGGCAGCAGGCAGCGTGCACGCCATCGTCGGCCCCAACGGCGGTGGCAAGAGCTCGTTGATCAAAACCCTGCTCGGGCAGATGCCACACCAGGGCCAGCTGACCTTGCATTGGCCAGGTGAGCACGAAGTGATTGGTTACGTGCCGCAGGCACTGGAGTTCGACCGCGGCCTGCCCATGACCGTGGACGATTTCATGGCCGCCATGTGCCAGCGCCGCCCGGCCTTCCTCGGCCTGTCGCGGCGCGTGAAGCCGGCCATTGATGCAGCCCTGGTAAAGGTTGGCATGCTCGACAAGCGCACGCGGCGCATGGGGGCACTGTCCGGCGGTGAGCGCCAGCGCGTGCTGCTGGCCCAGGGCCTGATCCCCGAGCCGCAGTTGCTGGTGCTTGACGAACCGATGTCGGCCCTCGATGAAGCCGGAATCCAGGTGTTCGAACAGTTATTGCAGGGCTGGCGCCAGGCCGGCACTACCGTTCTGTGGATCGAGCATGACCTGGAAGCCGTGTTGCGTCTGGCGGACCGGGTAACAGGCCTGAACCGCCAGGTGCTGTTCGATGCGCCGCCTGCCCAGGCCCTGACCCCGGAGCGCCTGCTCGGCCTGTTCTCCGTTCACCCGCGTAGCGAGAGCCTTGCCTGATGAGTTTTGAAATCTTTCGCCAAACGGTCCAGGGCTGGGCCACTGCCGGTTATCTGCCCGAGGCGCTGGCCTACGGTTTCGTGGTCAATGCCTTGCTGGCCGGCCTGATGATCGGCCCGGTGCTGGGCGGCTTGGGCACCTTGGTGGTGGTCAAGCGATTTGCGTTCTTCTCTGAGGCGGTCGGCCATGCGGCGCTGACCGGCGTGGCCATCGGTATCCTGCTGGGTGAGCCCTATACCGGCCCTTACGGCAGCCTGTTCGGCTACTGCCTGCTGTTCGGCATCCTGCTCAACTTCCTGCGCAACCGTACCGGGCTGTCGCCGGACACACTGATTGGCGTGTTCCTGTCGGTGTCGCTGGCGCTGGGCGCCAGCCTGCTGCTGATGCTGGCGGGCAAGATCAACGTACACATCCTCGAGAACGTGCTGTTCGGCTCGGTGCTGACCGTCAGCGCCCAGGACTTGTTCGTGCTGGGCATCGTCGCAGTGCTGGTGCTGGCCTTGGCGCTGCCGCTGTACAACCGCATCATGCTGGCCAGTTTCAATCCGCAGCTGGCGGCTGTGCGCGGGGTGGCGGTGAAGACCCTGGACTATCTGTTCGTCGTGCTGGTGACGTTGGTGACCGTGGCTGCGGTAAAGGTGATCGGGGCCATCCTGGTCGGTGCACTGCTGGTCATCCCGGCCGCCGCCGCTCGCCTGGTCAGCCAGTCGCTCAAGGGCTTTTTCTTCCTGTCAGTGCTGATTGCCACCATCAGTACCCTGTTCGGCATCCTGCTACCGATCGTTTTCGACCTGCCGGTGCCGTCAGGGGCCGCGATCATCCTGGTCGCCGGCATCTGCTTTGCCCTGGCCGCCCTGGCCCGCGCGCTCGTTCCCCGCCTGCAAGGAAACCCGGCATGAACTTCAAACACCTGACCCTGGCGCTGGCACTGGCCGGCCTGCCGTCCCTGTCTTTCGCCACGCAAGTGCTGACGACCCTGCCCGTCACCCATAGCCTGGCCAGCGCCTTGCTCGAAGGCACTGCGGTGCAACTCCAGCGGGCGGCACCGGCCAACCTGCCTGCCAGCCGCCAACCGTCGTATTTCAGCGGGCGTGGCGGCGCAGGCCTGCACAAGGCCGCCCAGCAGGCAGATGCGGTGATCGCCGTGCGTTCGATCTGGCGCGACGACCCGCTGTACCCGGTGGCTCGGCGCAGCAATATCCGCATTGTCGAGATCGATGCCGCACGACCGGTGGATGGTGCCCTGCCGGGCATTGCGGTGAGCGGTGACGATGCCTATGACGCTTACCCCTGGCTCAACCCGACCAACCTCGGGCGCATGGCCGACGTGGTGGCCAATGACCTGGAGCGCCTGGCGCCTGACGACAAGGCAAAGATCCAGGGCAACCTGGCAGGGCTCAAGCGCCAATTGCTGGAGCTTTCGGCCAGCAGCCAGACGCGGTTGGCCAAAGTCGACAACCTGACGGTGGTGAGCCTGTCGGAGCGGCTGGGGTATCTGGTCAACGGGTTGAACCTGGATGCGGTCGAGCAGCCACTGCCGGCCGAATGGGATGCAGCCGCCCTAAAGGCGCTAGGGGACAACCTGAAGGCGCAGGACGTGGCACTGGTGCTGGACCATCGTCAGCCGGACGCGGCAGTGGCCGAGGTGATCAAGGCGGCCGGGGCCAAGCTGGTGGTGGTGGAGAGTGACCCTGAAGATGCGATTGCGGGGCTCGAGGCCAGCGTTGACCAGGTGGTGGGGGCATTGGGCGGGCGCTGATCGGACAGGCTCGCGCGGCTGCGGTGGACACGCACCGGTGGTTCGTAGGAGCGGGTTCACCCGCGAAAGGGCCGGGCCTGCTGGCCAATTTCCACCCGCCGATCACCGTTGCCGCCACCACCGTATTCGCGGGTAAACCCGCTCAAGGATCGCGGTTGCTGCCAGGCTAACGCTTCATGCACCGCTGATAGCGCTCATCCACCCGCCCGGCAAACCAGGCCGTGGTCAGCTTGCGGGTAATCTTCGGGCTCTTCAGCTCGATGCCCGGTAACACTGCGCGGGGCACCGGTTTGCCGGCTTTGGCATCCGCCAGGGCGAACACCCCGCTATACAGCTTGCTGTCCTCGAACGCCAGGCTGTCGGCCTCCTCCAGCTGGCTTCGGATCTGCGGGTTACGCAGCCCCAGCTTCACCCCCAGCTTGCGCGCGGCCAGTTCAGTCGTCCCCGGCATGATCGCCCCCGGCGCCACCAGGTCGCCGTCCAGTGCCAACTTCACCCCCGTGACCTTGCTCAATGCCGCCTGGAATGCCGCATTGCGGCTGGCGTACCAGCCCGCGTTGAAATCGGCGAAACGGTAAAGCTGGCGCTCGTAATTGGCCGGGTAGCCCAACAGGTGGGCAATACCGAAGTACATGCCGCCGCGCCGGCTGAACACTTCCTGCCGAATCGTGCCTTCATGGCTGTAGGGGTAATCCCTTGCATGCTTTTCGGCGAAGTCGATGCTGACCTGCATCGGCCCACCGGTGTGCACCGGATTCAGCCCGTCCAGCAAGGTATTGCCCAGCGGCACGCGTGCAACGACTTCGTCGTACAGTTCACTCAACTGTTTTTCGCTGCGCACCGTCTGCAAACGCTGCTGGTAGCTCTGGCCGTTGCCCGACGGCGTTTTCAGCGCACCGTCGACCAGCAGCTTGGGAATATGCAGGCGCGCAGCGCGGCGGTCGATCTCCTGGCGGGCGATACGCCCAAGGTTGGGCACCTGCGGGTCCGCAGTGAAGGTCGACTCCTGTTCGGTCACCGCCAGCACTGCGCACAGGTTGCTTTTACTGGGCGCTATGCGCTGGGCTTCGAAGGCTGCCTGAATATCGTTGGCCCAACCCTCGCGGTCCTTGACCTGGGCGGGTAACAGCCGCAACAGCTGCGCACGGATTTTGGCCGGGTCCGCTTCGGGCGCTTCTTCGCGGCGCCCGGCACAGCCTTGCAACAGCGCCAGGGCCATCAGCGAAATGGCAAGTAACCGGCCGTTCAGGGCTGTTCACCGACCAGATAGGTTTTGCTGATGTGGCGGAACTGCGGGTGCCCGGCACTGCCCATCAATTCGAACAACACCATCTCGCGGGTCACTACCTGCGCGCCGGCAGCACGCATGCGCGCCAGGCCTGCGGCCTTGCTGGCCGGGGTGCGGCTGTCGCAGGCATCCTCGACCACGAACACTTGCTTGCCCAGCGCCAACAGGCCGAGCACGGTCTGCAGCACGCAAACATGGGTTTCCATGCCGCAGACGATCACCTGCTCGCGGGCCATCAAACTGGCTGGCAGGCACTCGGCAGCCACGCAGGAAAAGTGACTTTTTTCCACCACTTCGGCTGTCGGCGCTGCGGCCAGCAGTTCGGCCAGGGTATGACCCAGGCCTTTGGGGTACTGCTCGGAAATCACCGTCGGCAGCGCCAGCTCGGCAGTCGCCGCCAGCAACCAACGGGCCCGTGCCCGAGTGCCTTCGGGGTCGCTCATGGCACCGATCAGTTTCTCCTGGATGTCGACGACCAGTAGCGTGGCCTTGAGTGGATCGATCAGCATTGTCTGCCTCTTGCCTGGGAAAAACCCTAGCCTCCCCCAGGCAAGCGGTGACGTCAATCAGGCAGACAGCCGAAGCGGTTGCAGCGACGCGGTCAGCGCAGCGAGCACACGGTCTTCCTGCTCATGGATGAAGAAATGGCCACCCGGGAACATCTGCAGCGAGAACGCGCCTTGGGTTTCACTGCGCCATGCCCGCAGTTGCTCATCGCTGGCCCGGTCTTCCACGCCACCCAGCACATGCAGTGGGCACTGCAACGCCGGTCGCTGCCGGTATGTGTAAGTGCCGCACAACAGAAAATCGGCGCGCAAGGTCGGCAAGGTCAGGCTCATCAGCTCAGCGTTGGCCAGCACTTCTTCAGGCGTGCCCTGCAGCGCGCGCAACTCGCTGATCAGCTCGGCGTCGCTCTTGGGCTCGCGCCAGTTGTTGCCGTCGTAGTCCTCACGCCGGGTAGGTGCCGCGGTGCCGCAGGCGAACAAGGCCAGCGGCGCCGGGCAGCCCAATGCCTGCAGCTCATGGGCCAGCTCGAAGGCCAGCAGTGCACCCAGGCTGTGGCCGAGCAACGCGTAAGGAGCGCTTGCCGCCAGTCGCTGCTCGCTGGCCAGTTGCCGAGCCAGCACTTGCATGTCGGTGTGCAGCGACTCGGTCATGCGCGCCCCCCGCCCAGGCAATTCCACCGGGCGCACCTGCAACCATGCCGGCAGCTTGCGCCGCCAGCGGCTGTAGACCATGGCGCTGGCCCCGGAGTACGGCAGGCACAGCAGGTTCAACACGGTCACTGGGCGGCAGCTTCAGCCATTTTCTGGCGCAGGCTCAGCGGGCGCATGTCGGTCCAGACTTCATCGATGTAGGCCAGGCAGTCCTTCTTCAGGCCGCTTTTGCCCACAGCTCGCCAGCCATTGGGGATGGCTTTGTAGTCGGGCCAGATCGAGTATTGCTCTTCGTGGTTGACCACTACCTGGAACTGGATATCGTCGCGGTCGAAAACGGAAGTCATTGCCTGTCTCCTTAAATGATGATGCCGCTGCGCGCCTGGCGCAGGGTGGCTTTCAAGTAGACGTAGCAAGCGGTGTAAAAATTAACGGAATTGACGCGCCCCCATGTGGGCGCGGCCGATGCCGGTATCAACGCTCAGGTATCACGCAACAGGTCATGCGTATCGAGCAACCGGAACGCAACCTGCGGATTACGCTCCAGCCCGCGCCGGATCGCCGCCGGGATAGATTGCCGGGTCTTGCGGCACAGCCCGGGCTGATCGTCCAGTTCGATGACGATGCCGCGCATGGTCCGTACCTCGTTGTAACCGGGGGCGATGTGCACGCGGATGCCGAGGTTTTCGTACAGGCGCTGCTGCAGACGTTGAAGGTCTTCCAGGTCCTTCAGGTTTTCCAGCCGTTCGAGCAGGCGTTTTTCTTCCTGCCGGGTCAGCAAGAGGATGCGCTGGGCGGCCTGCGGATGGTCGGCCAGTTGCTCGCGGCCGCAGACGCAGGCGCCAGGGGGGCAAGGTTGGCGTAAAGGAACGGGTGTACTCATAGGGCAAGCATAGCCTGTAGCAACGGTCAGAGCTGCGCCAGCCGCGCGCGCAGGAAGCTGACAAAACCCTGCACCGGCCGCGCCACCTGCCGGTGCTGCGGATACACCGCCGACAGCTGCAGCGCGGGCGGGCGCCACTCATCCAGAACCGTCACCAGTTGCCCCTCCGCCAACGCCTGCCCAACGATAAAGGTCGGCAGGTAAGTGACCCCCATCCCGGCAATCGCAGCCCCCCGCAGCAACTCGCCATTGTTCGCCCTCATGCGTCCAGTCACCTGAATTGCCTGGGTTTTGCCACCTTTGTGAAATTGCCACTGCACCTGCCGCGAATGCCCATAGGGCAGGCAATCATGCGCGGCGAGCTCATCCGGTTTTCCCGGCACTCCCCGTGCTTGCAAATACGCCGGGCTCGCACAGTAGACCCGCTCGACACTGGCGATACGCCGGGCGATCAGGCTGGAGTCCTCCAGTGCACCAATCCGCAGCGCCAGGTCATAACCTTCGCCAATCAGGTCCACGGCGCGGTCGCTCAGGTCTACCTCCACATCAACCTGGGGGTGCAACTGCAGAAACTCGGTCAGCAGGCAGCCCAGGTGCGCCATGGCAAACGACAGCGGCGCGCTGAGGCGCAAGGTGCCGCGCAAGACCTGGGCCTGGCCGCTGATGTCGTGTTCGACCTGCTGCACTTCACCCAGCAGGCGCAGGGCCGACTGGTAGTAGTGCTGCCCCAGTGGCGTGGCATCGAGGCGCCGGGTGGAGCGGTTGAGCAGGCGCACGCCCAGGCGCTCTTCAAGCTGCATCAGACGCCGGCTGACCGATTGCTTGGACATGCCCAGACGGTCGGCGGCAGCGGTGAAACTGCCGGCCTCCATCACCTGGGCAAAGATCCGCATGTCTTCGTAAGGGTTCATTGTCTCACTCTTGCTGACAGTCAAACACTTTATAGCGGCTTTTTCCCACGAGTGCATCTGCCTAATCTACGCACAAGTCGCAGCGATGGCCCCTCAGGCCAGGCAAGACGCCCACTACCAACATTTGCAAAGAAAAGGATTCGCCCATGAACATTGTCCACAAAGCCCTCACCGCCTCCCTCCTGGCCCTGTCTGTTTCCAGTGCCTTCGCCGCAGGCAGCCCTGGTGTCGAACAACACACCCAGGCCTTCCTCGAAGCCCTGGAGAAAGGGGGTGGCAAGCCGCTGGAACAGCTCACACCAAACGACGCCCGTGCGGTACTGACCGGCGCCCAGGCCTCGGTAAAGGTCGACCTCTCGGGGGTCGAGGTGAAGGAACGCACGATTCAGGCCAATGGCCAGTCGATCAAGCTGCAAGTGGTACGCCCGACGAATGTCAAAGGTGATCTGCCGGTGTTCATGTTCTTCCACGGCGGCGGCTGGGTGCTGGGCGACTTCCCGACCCACCAGCGACTGATCCGCGACCTGGTGGTCGGCTCGGGTGCGGTGGCGGTCTATGTGGACTACACCCCGTCACCGGAAGCGCACTACCCGACGGCGATCAACCAGGCCTACGCCGCGACTCGCTGGGTGGCCGAGCATGGCAAGGAGATCGGCGTGGATGGCAAGCGCCTGGCGGTAGCCGGCAACAGCGTTGGTGGCAACATGGCGGCGGTTGTTGCACTCAAGGCCAAAGAGGCCGGCACCCCTGCCCTGCGCTTCCAGCTGCTGCTGTGGCCGGTGACCGATGCCAGCTTCGAGACAGCATCGTACAAGCAGTTTGCCGAAGGACACTTCCTGACCACCGGGATGATGAAGTGGTTCTGGAACAACTACACCGTTGATGCAAAGGCGCGGGCGCAGATCTACGCCTCGCCGCTGCGGGCGTCCGCCGAACAGCTGAAGGGCTTGCCACCGGCCCTGGTGCAAACGGCTGAGTTCGATGTGCTTCGGGATGAAGGTGAGGCGTATGCCCGCAAGTTGAATGCGGCGGGCGTGACAGTAACCTCGGTGCGCTACAACGGAATGATTCATGACTATGGGCTGCTCAACCCGTTGAGCCAAGTGCCGGCAGTAAAGGCGGCGCTGCGGCAGGCGGGCAACGAACTTAAAGTGCATCTGCAGTGAGGCGATGAGCAATAGACCCGCCTGGGCGGGTCTTTTGCTTCTATTTGCGGAAACGGCCCGCAGGCTTCAATGAATCTGCCATCGGTGCGGCAGGTCCGGTCCTTTCGCGGGTAAACCCGCTCCTACACAGGCCACCACAAACGTCAAATTCTGTGGTGGCCTGTGTAGGAGCGGGTTTACCCGCGAAAGGGCCGGCAAATCCTGCTCAGGGCTCAAACCCTTCCACAATGATCACCTCAGCCTTCGCCACACCTTGCCGATGGCTGCAAGCCTCCTGATACAGCTCGGACCGATAACAAGCCACCGCTTGTTCGTACGAATCGAACTCGATCACCACACTACGCTGAGGCGTAACCCTCCCTTCCATCGCCTCGCTACGCCCGCCACGGGCCAGGAAGCGACCGCCGAATGCCTTGAAGGCTGCCGGGGCGCGCTGGGTGTACTGCTGGTATTGCTCGGGGTCGGTCACGTCCACATGGGCGATCCAGTAGGCCTTCATGTGCAGCTCTCCTGTTACGGCGATATTTGTGTATGATGGTATACCATAAAATTCACCCCACCACAGTGAGCGTGCACCATGGCTTTCAACACCATCGAGGAACTTCTCGAGGACTACCGGCAAGGCAAGATGGTCCTGCTGGTGGATGATGAGGACCGGGAAAACGAAGGCGACCTGTTGATCGCCGCCGAGCGCTGCGACGCCCAGGCCATCAACTTCATGGCCCGCGAGGCACGCGGGCTGATCTGCCTGACCTTGACCGACGATCACTGCCAGCGCCTGGGCCTGGAGCAGATGGTTCCGGCCAACGGTAGCGTGTTCAGCACCGCGTTCACCGTGTCGATCGAGGCGGCCACCGGGGTCACCACCGGCATTTCCGCCGCTGACCGGGCACGCACCGTGGCAGCGGCCATGGCCCCCAACGCCCGCCCCGAAGACCTGGTGCAACCTGGCCACATTTTCCCCCTGCGGGCACGCGAAGGCGGCGTGCTGACCCGTGCCGGCCACACCGAAGCTGGCTGCGACCTGGCACGCCTGGCCGGCTTCAGCCCGGCCTCGGTCATCGTTGAAGTGCTGAACGACGACGGCACCATGGCACGTCGCCCCGACCTGGAAGTGTTCGCCTCACGGCATGGCATCAAGATTGGCACCATCGCCGACCTGATCCACTACCGCCTGAGCACCGAGCAGACCATCAAGCGCATCGGCGAGCGCGAACTGCCGACGGTGCATGGCACCTTCCGCCTGGTCACCTATGAAGACCGCATCGAAGGTGGTGTGCACATGGCCATGGTCATGGGCGACATTCGTCGCGAACAGCCGACCCTGGTGCGGGTGCATGTGATCGACCCGCTGCGCGACCTGGTGGGTGCCGAATACGCAGGTCCCGCCAACTGGACGCTGTGGGCGGCGCTGCAGAAGGTCGCCGATGAAGGTACTGGCGTGGTGGTGATCCTGGCCAATCACGAATCCTCCCAGGCCTTGCTTGAGCGCGTGCCACACCTGACCCACCCTGTGCGGCCCTATCAACGTGGTCAGTCCAAGGTGTATTCCGAAGTGGGCACCGGGGCGCAGATCCTCCAGGACCTTGGCGTGGGCAAGCTGCGTCACCTGGGGCCACCGCTGAAATACGCGGGGCTGGCGGG
The DNA here is from genome assembly GCF_043103245.1 of Pseudomonas sp. YQ_6. Lineage (NCBI taxonomy): Bacteria > Pseudomonadati > Pseudomonadota > Gammaproteobacteria > Pseudomonadales > Pseudomonadaceae > Pseudomonas > Pseudomonas sp. YQ_6. The sequence goes on along the minus strand of NZ_JBICJR010000056.1, from coordinate 11,441 downwards.
GTATGAGCTGGAGGTGGTGCAGAGCATCCCGTTCGACCCGGGGATGGATGGCTGAGAACACATAAGCAATTGATTTAGCGGGGCCCTGTAGGAGCGGGTTTACCCGCGAATGCGAGGGTGACACCACCGACGCATTCGCGGGTAAACCCGCTCCTACAGGGCCCTTGGTGCTTTTGACAGGGCGGAGTGATGGCCGGTCGCCTCATACCTCTTGCCAAAAGTTTGGAATACCATAATATGATATCCCGTAGACCTTGAATCTGCAGGCCGCACCTACACTCACCCACGGCCACCAGACACTTTGTTTTAGCTGCTCCCCGAACACAGTTGGCGGGCGCACCACAAGCCCCGCCTCGAATAACAAAAAGCAACGAGGGCGTAACCATGCTGTTGAGCAAACGTGTAACCGCAGTGCTGTCCGCCAGCCTGCTGACCCTGGCATGTCAGGCCGCCCAGGCCGCCGACAGCCTCAACTTCGTCAGCTGGGGCGGTACGACCCAGGACGCCCAGAAAGAAGCGTGGGCCGTACCGTTCACCAAAGCCACGAACATCAAGGTCGTGCAGGACGGTCCCACCGACTACGGCAAGCTCAAGGCCATGGTCGAGAGTGGCAACGTGCAATGGGACGTGGTCGACGTCGAAGCGGACTTTGCCCTGCGCGCTGCCAGCGAAGGCCTGCTTGAACCCCTCGACTTCAACCAGATCAAGCGCGACAAGATCGACCCACGCTTCGTCTCTGACCATGGCGTCGGGTCATTCTTCTTCTCCTTCGTGCTCGGCTACAACGAAGGCAAGCTCGGGGCCAACAAGCCGGTGGACTGGACCGCGCTGTTCGACACCAAGGCCTACCCCGGCAAGCGAGCCCTGTACAAATGGCCCAGCCCCGGCGTGCTTGAACTGGCCCTGCTGGCCGACGGCGTAGCCCCCGACAAACTGTACCCGCTGGACCTGGACCGCGCCTTCAAGAAGCTCGACACCATCAAGAAAGACATCGTCTGGTGGGGCGGTGGTGCCCAGTCGCAGCAGTTGCTGGCCTCGGGTGAAGCCTCGCTCGGCCAGTTCTGGAATGGCCGTGTCTACGCCCTGCAGCAAGATGGTGCACCAGTGGGCGTGAGCTGGAAGCAGAACCTGGTCATGGCCGACTTCCTGGTCATCCCCAAAGGCGCCAAGAACAAGGAAGCGGCCATGAAATTCCTGGCCAACGCCAGCAGCGCCGAGGGCCAGGCCGAATTCGCCAACAAGACCGCCTACGCGCCGGTCAACGTCGACAGCGTGGCCAAACTGGACAAAGACCTCGCGCCAAACCTGCCAACTGCCTACGCCCAGGACCAGGTCACACTCGACTTCGCTTACTGGGCCAAGAACGGTCAAGCCATCGCGGCCCGCTGGAATGAGTGGTTGGTCAAATGAAAGTCGCCATCAACGCCCTGCATAATGCGCAAGGCACCCCCACGGGTGCCGGCGCCCCGGGCACCGCCCCGCGCCGCGCAAGCCTGAGCCAGCGCTGGAAAGGCAGCCGCAACCTGCTGCCTGCCCTGCTGTTCCTTGGCGTGTTCTTCTTCGCCCCGCTGGTCGGCCTGCTGCTGCGCGGGGTGCTGGAACCCACCCCGGGGCTGGGTAATTACGAGCAGCTGTTTGCCAACTCGGCCTACGCACGTGTGCTGTTCAACACCTTTTCGGTGGCCGGCGTGGTGACCCTGATCAGCGTGCTGCTGGGCTTCCCGCTGGCTTGGGCGATCACCCTGGTGCCCAAGGGCTGGGGCCGTTGGCTGCTGAACATCGTGCTGCTGTCGATGTGGACCAGCCTGCTGGCGCGCACCTACTCGTGGCTGGTGCTGCTGCAGAGCTCGGGCGTGATCAACAAGGCGTTGATGGCCATGGGCATCATCGATGCCCCGCTGGAAATGGTACACAACCTCACCGGCGTGGTAATCGGCATGAGCTACATCATGATCCCGTTCATCGTGCTGCCACTGCAGGCGACCATGCACGCCATCGACCCGATGGTGCTGCAGGCAGGTTCGATCTGTGGCGCCAGCCCGTGGACCAACTTCTGGAAGGTGTTCCTGCCGCTGTGCCGCTCGGGGCTGTTCTCCGGGGCGCTGATGGTGTTCGTGATGTCGCTCGGTTACTACGTCACCCCGGCGCTGCTGGGGGGCGCACAGAACATGATGCTGCCCGAATTCATCATCCAGCAGGTGCAGTCGTTCCTCAACTGGGGCCTGGCCAGCGCCGCTGCCGCACTGCTGGTGGCGATCACTCTGGTGCTCTTCTACCTGTACCTGAAGCTGCAGCCGGAATCCCCGGTTGGCAACGCGAGGTAAACCGCCATGCTCCTGTCTCCCAATGCCATGGGCCGCCCGCTGCGTACGGGCCTGTACCTGACCACCGGGGTCATCGCGGCCTTCCTGCTGCTGCCGGTGGTGTTCATCGTGTTGCTGTCATTCGGCTCGTCACAGTGGCTGGTGTTCCCGCCACCGGGCTGGACCTTCAAGTGGTACGGCCAGTTCTTCTCCAACCCGGAGTGGATGGACGCCGCACTGGCCAGCCTTAAGGTGGCCGTGCTGACCACCATCGCCGCCGTGCTGCTGGGCCTGCCCAGCGCATTCGCCCTGGTGCGTGGCCGCTTCCCGGGCCGCGAGCTGCTGTACGGGCTGTTTACCATGCCGATGATCGTGCCGCTGGTGATCATTGCCGTGGCGGTATACGCACTGTTCCTCAAGCTAGGTTACACCGGCACGCTGTTCGCCTTCGTGGTCAGCCACGTGATCGTCGCCCTGCCGTTCACCATCATCTCGATCATCAACTCGCTGAAGCTGTTCGACCAGTCGATCGAAGATGCTGCGGTGATCTGCGGTGCCTCACGCCTGCAGGCCATTTTCAAGGTCACTTTCCCGGCCATCCGCCCCGGCATGATCGCCGGTGGCCTGTTCGCTTTCCTGGTGTCCTGGGATGAAGTGGTGCTGAGCGTGATGATGGCCAGCCCCGACCTGCAGACCCTGCCAGTGAAGATGTGGACCACCTTGCGCCAGGACCTGAGCCCGGTCATCGCCGTGGCTTCGACCTTGCTGATCGGCCTGTCGTTGCTGGTCATGTTCATTGCCGCCGCCTTGCGCCGGCGCACCGAAAACGCCTGAGCGCGGAGAAAACAACAATGAGTGCAGTGATCAAAGACAACGCGCACGGCAAAACCCTCGTCAGCCTGCGCGGCCTGAACAAGCACTACGGCGACTTCACCGCCGTGGACAACCTCGACCTGGAGATCCAGGACGGCGAGTTCCTGACCTTCCTCGGTTCCAGCGGCTCGGGCAAGTCCACCACCCTGTCGATGCTGGCCGGCTTCGAAACACCGAGCAGCGGCGAGATCCTGGTCGACGGCCAGTCGCTGGTCAACGTGCCGCCGCACAAGCGTGACATCGGCATGGTGTTCCAGCGGTATTCGCTGTTTCCGCACCTGAATGTGCGTGACAACATCGCTTTCCCACTGGCCATTCGCAAACTCGGTGCTGCCGAAACCGCCAAACGCGTCGACGCCATGCTCAAGCTGGTGCAACTGGAACAGTTCGCCCACCGCAAACCCTCGCAAATGTCGGGCGGCCAGCAGCAGCGCGTGGCGATCGCCCGGGCGCTGGTGTACGAGCCGCGCATCCTGCTGATGGACGAGCCGCTCGGCGCGCTGGACAAGAAGCTGCGTGAAGACCTGCAGGACGAACTGCGCCAATTGCACCGCCGCCTGGGCATCACCATCGTCTACGTCACCCACGACCAGGAAGAAGCCATGCGCCTGTCCCAGCGCATCGCCATTTTCAGCCACGGCAAGATCGTCGGCCTGGGCACCGGTTACGACCTGTACCAGAACCCACCGAATGCCTTTGTCGCATCGTTCCTGGGCAATTCCAACTTCCTGCGGATCAAGGCCAGCAGCAACGGCGCGGGCAGCTTCGAGGGCCAGCCAGTGGCCATTCGCTTGACCCCGGGGCTGGCCGCCTCGCAGGATGCACTGATCATGGTGCGCCCGGAAAAGGCCGTGGCCCTGACCGCCGAACAGGCCACGCGTGACCCGCTGCCGGCGGGTTGGAACGAGGTCACTGCCAAGGTTGGCGAAGTGCTGTTCCTGGGTGAAAGCCAGACCTGCCATGTGGTGACTGCAGGGGGTACCGAGCTGACCGTGAAGGCACTGTCGGCGGCGGGCATGCCGATGCAGCCGGGCGACAGCGTGAAGGTGCGTTGGGCAGTGGCAGACGCTTGCATTTATACCGAATGGGCCGAGAGCGACCTGAGCAAGTCGGCCGGGGCGCATTAACGCTCTTGTGCGTTGCAGCGCCTGCCAGATCGAGCGCCGCCCGCGCGGCACACGATCTGGCAGGCGCTGCACTATTGGAGGCGTACGCCCCGTCACATTATCATCACGCCACTGTCGTAATCTGCCGGCCAACTCTATGCCACAGGTCACCCGGCATGCTCCGCCTGCTTGTCTTGCTGCTCACCCTGCTACCACTCGCGACCCTGGCTGAGCCCCTGCACCTGCGCGTGCAAGGCTCCAACACCATCGGCGCGGCCTTGCTGCCCGCGCTGGTACAGGGGCAATTGCGCGCACAGCAGGCCACCGCCATCGAGCAACAGCCGGGCAAGGTCGCCAACGAGTGGGTGATTACCGCCCGCGACGGGCACGGCCAGCCCTTGCGCATCGACATTGCCGCCCACGGCTCGAGCACCGGCTTTGTCGCGCTGGGCCGTGGCGACGCGGACCTGGCCGCCGCCTCGCGGCCGATCAACGACAGTGAAGTGCGCCAGTTGCAGGCGCTGGGCGACCTTCGCGCAGCCGGCACCGAACAGGTGATCGGCCTCGACGGCGTCGCGGTCATCGTCCACCCCGACAACCCAATACCCCAACTGAACATCCGGCAACTGGCGTACATTTTCTCTGGGCAGATCCAGCGCTGGGAACAACTGGGCATACCTGGCGGGGCCATTCATCTGTATGCCCGTGACGACCGTTCCGGCACTTTCGAGACCTTCAAGGCGCTGGTGCTGGAACCTCAGCATGGCGAGCTTTCGGCCAAGGCCAGGCGCTTCGAGTCCAGTGACGAATTGGCGGCACGCGTGGGTACCGACCGCCAGGCCATCGGTTTCAGCAGCCTGGCCACCGCACACGGGGCCAAGGTGCTGGCGGTGGCCGAAGGCGACGCGCCGGCCATGCTGCCGGAGCGCGCACGGGTGGCCAGCGAGGACTACCCGCTCTCACGGCGCCTGTACTTTTACCTGCCGGCCAACCCCAAGCCCCAGGCCAAGGCCCTGGTCGATTTTGCCCAGAGCCCGGCCGGCCAGGCGATCATCGCCCAGCAGGGTTTCGTTTCGCAGCAGATCAAGGCCCTTTCTGTCGCCCCCCAAGGCGACATGCCACCGCCCTATCGTACCCTGGCCCGGCAGGCGCAGCGGCTGAGTGTGAACTTCCGCTTCCAGGAAGGAAGCGCCAGCCTGGATAACAAGGCCCTGCGCGACGTGCAGCGGGTGACAGAGTACCTACGCCAGGCCGGGAAGCTGCAGGGCAAGGCGGTGCTGGTGGGGTTCGGCGATCCCAAGGAAACCCCTGGGCGCGCAGCCCTGCTCTCCCGCCTGCGTGCGCAAGCGGTGCGCCGCGAACTGGCGCGCGGTGGCGTGGAGGTGCTGCAGGTGACCGGGATGGGCGATGAACTGCCAGTGGCCGGGAATGAACTGGAGCAAGGCCGGCTGCGCAACCGGCGGGTCGAGGTGTGGGTGTATTGATCCGGCCTTGCACCCCCCCTGAAGCAGCCTTGTGCTGCAACGAGGCCCGAATGACAGAAGCGTTTCTCTGTCTGCAAGGGCCTCGTCGCAGCACAAGGCTGCGTCTACAGGCTGCACAGCAGGCTCCGCGTCATCAGCGGGTGACGGTGCGCATGGTCACGAACTCTTCAGCCGCCGTCGGGTGCACGCCGATGGTTTCGTCGAACTGCTGCTTAGTGGCACCGGCTTTAAGCGCAATGCCCAGGCCCTGAATGATTTCGCCAGCGTCAGGACCGACCATGTGGCAGCCCAGCACCTTGTCGGTCTCGGCATCGACCACCAACTTCATCAGGGTCTTTTCCTGAATGTCGGTCAGGGTCAGCTTCATGGCCCGGAAGCGGCTTTCGAATACCTGCACCTTGTGCCCGGCCTCCAGCGCCTGCTCTTCGGTCAAGCCTACGGTACCGATGGGTGGCTGGCTGAACACCGCGGTGGGGATGTTCTGGTAATCCACCGGGCGGTATTGCTCGGGTTTGAACAGGCGCCGCGCCACGGCCATGCCTTCAGCCAAGGCCACTGGGGTCAACTGTACACGGCCGATCACATCGCCAATGGCGAGAATCGAGGGCGCGGTGGTCTGGTACTGCTCATCGACCCGGATGTAGCCGCGCGCATCCAGCTCGACGCCGGTGTTCTCCAGGCCCAGATTGTCCAGCATCGGGCGCCGGCCGGTGGCATAGAACACACAGTCGGCTACCAGCTCGCGGCCGTCCTTGAGCGTGGCTTTGAGGCGACCATCCTCAAGCTTGTCGATGCGCTGGATGTCGGCGTTGAACTGCAGGTCGAGGCCGCGTTTTTCCAGCTCTTCCTTCAGGTGGGTGCGCACCGAGCCGTCGAAGCCGCGCAGGAACAGGTCGCCACGGTACAGCAGTGTGGTGTCGGCCCCCAGGCCCTGGAAGATGCCGGCGAATTCGACGGCAATATAACCCCCACCCACCACCAGCACGCGGCGCGGCAAGTCCTTGAGGTAGAAAGCTTCGTTGGAGGTGATGGCCAGTTCCTTGCCAGGGATGTCCGGTACCTGCGGCCAGCCACCGGTAGCGATAAGGATATGCTCGGCGGTGTAGCGTTGACCGTCCACTTCCACTTCGTTGGCGCCCGTCAGACGCGCGTGGCCTTGCAACAGGGTCACCCCGCTGTTGACCAGCAAGTTACGGTAGATGCCGTTGAGGCGCTCGATTTCCCGATTCTTGTTGGCAATCAGGGTGCCCCAGTCGAAATGCCCCTCTTCCAACGTCCAGCCGAAACCTGCGGCTTGCTCCAGCTCATCAGCAACGTGCGCGCCGTACACCAGCAGTTTTTTCGGCACACAACCGACGTTGACGCAGGTGCCCCCCAGGTAGCGGCTTTCAGCCACTGCCACTTTTGCGCCAAAACCGGCAGCAAAACGCGCTGCGCGCACACCACCGGACCCGGCGCCAATCACGAACAGATCAAAATCGAAGGCCATGTATTCACTCTCCCAGGCAGGCGTCCAGCATACCGCCGTTGGCCGCCGCAAACAAAAAAGCCACCCCGAAGGATGGCTTTGAGGCCAGCAGGGCTTATCAGTAAGCCTTGCCAGTCTTGTAGTAGTTCTCGAAGCAGAAGTTGGTCGCGTCGATGTAGCCTTCGGCGCCACCGCAGTCGAAACGCTTGCCCTTGAACTTATAGGCAATCACGCACCCATCCTTCGCCTGCTGCAGCAGGGCATCGGTGATCTGGATTTCACCGCCTTTGCCTGGCTTGGTATTGGCGATGATGTCGAAGATATCCGGGGTCAGGATGTAACGGCCGATGATCGCCAGGTTCGAAGGCGCGTCTTCCGGTGCCGGTTTTTCGACCATGTTGGTCACACGGAAGATGTCGTCGCGGATCATCTCACCGGCGATCACACCATACTTGTTGGTTTCCTGCGGGTCGACTTCCTGGATGGCGACGATCGAGCAGCGGTACTGTTTGTACAGCTTGACCATCTGAGTCAGTACGCCGTCACCTTCCGGGTTGACGCACAGGTCGTCCGCCAGCACCACCGCGAACGGCTCGTCGCCGATCAGTGGGCGGCCAGTAAGAATCGCGTGGCCAAGGCCCTTCATTTCGGTCTGGCGCGTGTACGAGAAGGAGCACTCGTCGAGCAGACGACGAATACCGACCAGGTATTTTTCCTTGTCGGTGCCCTTGATCTGGTTTTCCAGCTCGTAGCTGATGTCGAAGTGGTCTTCCAGGGCACGCTTGCCGCGCCCGGTAACGATGGAGATCTCGTTCAGACCCGCATCCAATGCTTCTTCAACGCCATACTGGATCAGTGGCTTGTTGACCACCGGCAGCATTTCCTTGGGCATGGCTTTGGTAGCAGGCAAGAAGCGCGTGCCGTAGCCGGCTGCCGGGAACAAGCATTTTTTGATCATATACGTCCTTACAAAAGGCTAGGCCTGTGGAATTCGGCGCAGTCTAATCAGGCGGCAGTCACCTTACAATGCCCCCGACAACGACCGTTGCCATCATAGAGATATCCCAGTGTAGATAGTTCCGAGGGATCGTAAATATTGCTGTCATACATGACCGTTGGATGACAGGAAAATCAGCGTGCCGGTGGCGGCCTCTTCGACGGGCTCACGCGCCAAGAGGCCGCCACCGGCTTACCTCAGCTACCTGTCCCTTGCCCGATCAGCACCCCATCAACCTGCTGACCATACAGGTTAACCCCATCATTGGCATGAAACTTCACCCGCGTCTTCTCGATGGATCCCTCTACCAACCGCGGGTCCTGTGGCCGCTCGTGGCGGTTGATCCACGCCGCCACGTCCCAGGCCTGTTGATCGCTGAGGCTGCCCGGCTTGCCCAGCGGCATGTTGTACTTGATGAACGACGCCGCGGTATTGATGCGGTGCATGCCGGCCCCCCAGTTGTAGGAGTCCTTGCCCCAAAGCGGCGGCATTACGTACTCGCCTGCGACCTTTTGCCCTTCACCGTTATCGCCATGGCAAATCGCGCATTGTTCACGGTAAACCTGCTGGCCGCGCTTGAAGTCATAACCGCCCTTGGGTTGTGCCACCTCCGGATAACCACGTCCGGCAATCTCCACACCGGTCGGCGCCTTGGTCGACAGCCAGTATGAATACACCGCCAATGCCGTCATCTGCGGGCTGTCAGCGGCCGGCGGCTTGCCGTTCATGCTGAACTGAAAACACCCTTGGATACGCTCGGCGAAGGTGTTGACCTTGTCATTCTTCTTACGATAGGCCGGGTACATCGGGTAGGCCCCCCACAGCGGCGCCGAGTGCGCCAACCGCCCCTGATCGAGGTGGCAGTTACTGCAGTTCATGCCGTTGCCCACCGCCTCGGGCATCAGTCGGCGGGTGTCGACGAACAAGGCGTGGCCTTCACGCACCATTTTGCCAAAGGCATTATCGGGCAACTCACGCTCAGCAGGCGGCACGAACTGCGGTGTCGCCTGCACACCGGGAACCTTCAACTGCGACTGGTCTTCCATGGCGATCGGCGTGGCCTGGGCGCTGCCCACGGCCAGCAGCAACAAGACGGGAATCAGGTTATTCATGGCGTGACCTCCTGACTGGCGGGGCGGGCGAAGAACTCGGCAACGGCCTTGATCTCCTCATCGGTCATGGCCTTGGCCACGCCGACCATCAGCTGGTTGGGGTCATTGCTGCGGCTGCCGTCGCGCCAGGCATTGAGCTGTGCCACCAGGTAACTGGCGGGCTGGCCGGCCAAGGGCGGGAAGTGTTCGCCCACCCCGCCGCCACCCGGCCCGTGGCATTGCACGCAGCCAGGAATCTGCCGGCTCCAGTCGCCGTACAGGGCTATGCGGATAGTCGGGTCATCGGCAATCTGCTGGCGGTGCAGGTCGCCAGCGGGCGCTGCCGGCAGGCTGGCCAGGTAGGTACTGACGGCCTTGATTTCGTCGTCGCTCAGGGCCTTGGCCAAAGGTTCCATCACTGGCTGCTTGCGGCTGCCGTTGCGCCAGTCCTGCAACTGCTTGGCAAGGTACCCGGCCGGTAGCCCGGCCAAACGTGGAAAGCCGGCAGCCGCAATGCCATTGCCGTCCGGGCCATGGCATCCCAGACAGGCCATGGCGGCGGGGTTGGCCCCACCCTGGGTGAAGACCTTCTGACCATCAGCGGCATGTGCCGTGGGCCAGATCAGGATCAGCAAGCTGCCGATCATCACGCGTCTCAACGGTGTCATCACGAATCTCCTTTTCTTTTGTTATATGTTTAGGCTTAAAACATATAAGCAGAGAAAGGAGGACCCGTTGCTTCAGATCAACTTCCGGAGATGCACTGCGTTGCGGCAGTGCGCACATCGCCAAGGCGCAGCGGGAAGTTATTCAGCCGCTCGTGCAGTTTGATGCTGCTGCCGCTGCCGCGCTTGTCGATATCCACCAGCGCGGCCGGGCCGGCACCTGAGGTGATTTTCTGCGGTACGATCAGCCGCAGGCCATCGCCACGCTGCTCTTCGGTCAGCGGGTCACGCGTATCGGCAAGCTTCTCCTTTACGCAATCGGCATAGGCGCGTGGGCTCTTGCCAGAGATCACATCCATCGTTTCACGCGATTGCTCCAGCTCCGCGACGCTCACGCAGCCACCGAGCGTCACCGACAACGCCGCCACCATCCACTTCATTTGCTGCACCTCTGCCTTCAAGAATTCGCTTCGACCACATCCAGGCGGTTTTGCTCCCTGCTTTGGCAGAATTATCTACGCCCGGCGATCAACGCGGCAGTGTAACGGCACATCGTGGTATCTTTTGCTTTTGCAGATCCAAACCTTGCGGAGCATCACATGAAATTCGTACACCAGCGCGAGCACCTCAACGAGGACGATATTGTCGTCATCGAGTGCTCCCAGCGCTGCAATATCCGCCTGATGAACGACGCCAACTTCCGCAGCTTCAAGAACGGCGGCCGTCATACTTACCACGGCGGCCATTTCGAGAAGTTTCCGGCGAAGATCACCGTACCCAGCACCGGCTTCTGGAACATCACCATCGATACCGTCACCACTCGCCCGATCTCGGTCACCCGCAAGCCAACGCTGACCCACAAGATCAAGATCATCCGTCGCTCGTCGTCGAAACTCAGATAAGGCCACCATGACCCAGACCATCAAGTACGTCATCAAATACAAGCTCGACGGCCAGCGTCGCTGGGATTTCGCGCTGATGCCCGATGCCTCGCAGGAGCAAGCCCTTGAGGCCCTGCGCAAGATCCACGGCGAAGACGCCGAGAAAATCAGCGACATCCAGGTCAGCAAGGCCCTGTAAGACTCGCCGCAAGCCCCCGCCGCATCGCTCGCCCCACGCAAGGAGAATCGCATGAGCCACTGGCCCGACCGCCGTATCCTCGACCTGCTGGGCATCGAGCTGCCCATTCTGCAGGCACCCATGGCGGGGGCGACCGGCTCGGCCATGGCCATTGCCGTGGGCCTGGCAGGTGGCTTGGGCGCCCTGCCCTGCGCCATGCTCAGCGGCGAACAGGTGCGCGCCGAGATCGCTGCATTCCGCGCCGGCTGCCCGGGGCGCCCGCTGAACCTGAACTTCTTCTGCCACCAGCCGCCAGCGCCCGATGCCGAGCGCGATGCGCGCTGGAAGCAGGCGCTTGAGCCTTATTACAGCGAAGTGGGCGCCGATTTCACGGC
>NZ_JBICJR010000055.1:0-1144 GCF_043103245.1 Pseudomonas sp. YQ_6 | reverse complement strand
GCTGCCAGGCTGTAGGGGTTATCGATGTGTTGGGATTCGGCCGTCGCCAGCCAGGCGTCATGATCGTTGCTGGCTTGCAAGGCCAGGTTGCGCAGGGCGGCAATCCGCCGTTCCAGCGCGTCGCGTTCGGCGAGGAAGCGCCGGTATTTGTCGACATCGAGGCGCTGTGCCAGGCGCGCGCCATTGGGGGAGTAATCTTCATGGGTGAGGGCCTGGAAATGGGACTCGGCCGGCGACAGGGCAGGCCCCCTGCGTGAAGTGCCCAGCCTGAACGCGGCCAGTTCCGGTGAAGGTGCATCCGCCGGGTACAGGCTCTCCAGCGTCTTGTTCAGCAGCATGGCGACCAGGTTGCGATGGTGAAAGTCGCGGCTCTGCGGGCTGAGCTGTTCGGCATCCAGCCGGTAGCATGCCGGCACGCGCTCCTGCTCGGGAGGTTGGGCGGGTTTCGTGTGCTCCAGTTGCTCGGCCGGCATCAGGTCACGCAGTTGATGCTGGTAGGCCGAGACCGACAGGCTCAGGTCCAGGGCCATGCCTTCGGCGTCGGCGAGCGCCACCACCACTGGCACTTTCGGCTGGGTCCAGGGGTAGTGGCGGGCGATGGCATTGAGGTTGCCGATGGGCAAGGTTTCGGTGACCGGGTCGCTGCTCCAGGTCAGCGGCATGCGCCGCTCGGTTGGCTTGAAGTCTTCGACCCAGGTTTGCAGGGCACTGACTGGCAGCACATGGGGCTGGGTGGACGGCGCCGGGTTGCCGCTGACCAGCTCGGCCATGTCCAGCTGGCGCATGTGCCGTTTGCGCAGGGCTGCCGAACCGGTGATACGGGCGGTGATGGCGTTGGTCCACAGGTGCGGGCTGTAGCCGATCCACACTTCCTCGGCGGAGTCCTGGCAGGTGTCGGCCCACACCCAGCCGGTGCTCTGGCCGGACAGGTAGCGCTCACGGCGGTGGTAGTCCTCCAGCCCTTGATAGCGCAGCTCTTTGTAGAGGCCCGCGCCGACGTGCTCATGAATGACCAGCTTTTCGCCCTGAGGGCCTTTCATGAACACGTAGACATAGCCCGGGCGCAAAGCACGGAGGGTGTAGGCCGAGTGCTGCAGCGTGGGGAAGCCTTGTTCCAGGTTGAAGCCTGCATCGGCATAGCGGC